>NZ_VOXS01000020.1:0-40255 GCF_013420655.1 Acinetobacter sp. Q186-3
AAGTCAACATGCAATGTTGATTTTATTTCTAAACTTACCACCTAAACCAGAACTCAACCATTTTAGCTAAATCCTTGTTTATCAACAAGTTTTTATCAACATCACCGCCGATGGATGTGCATTATAGAGCAAATAAAACCTGACACAACCCCTATTTTTAATTATTTTGGAAAATATATCTTAACTGTATTTTTTATGACCAATTTCAGGTTTTTCAGTTTATTTTTTATCCTTTTCTTTCATTTTTATTTTAGTTAGACTGCGGCCATAATTTTATTTTTAATTTTTTATAAAAATGCCTTCTCTCCCCTTACACAAAACACTGTGTTTTTTGCTGTGTTTATTTTTGCACCCTGCCCATGCCAATAGCCCAACCACTGGTGTACCGCAAATGGTGTATGCCATTTTAAGTTATGCCAAATGGGAGCAAAACACGCCGAATATTTGTATTGTGAATAATCCAGCGCTAGCACAACAATTTAAAAGCCAGCGTAGCGCACAGCATGTTTATAAAATCAGCCCACTACAATTAGACGATTTAAAACAGACCAGTTGTCAGGCCATTGTCTTTTCCAACCTAAACCAACGTGAAGAACAGAATATTCTGAACAGTACAGTGCGTTATCCCGCCTTAAGCATTAGCACCACCAATTCAGCCTGTGAGCTGGGCAGCGTCTTTTGCCTTTACCAGAAGAAAAATCAGCAGTATTCATTTAGGGTGAATATGCAAAGTCTGACGCAATCGCAGGTACATATTGACCCCCGGGTATTATTACTGGGTAAAAACGGGGGCCTAAAGCATGAATAAGCCCAAAGCAGTATCGCTACGACGTATTTTCCGTTCGTACCAGCTGGTGATTTTTATTCTGACCTTTGGTTTATGCCTAGGTATTTTTTGTGTGGTGTCTAATTACACCCTGGAAGTTATGCCAAACAGAGTTTGAGTATTTTATCCGGTTCTCTGGCAGAGCGGATTCAGCCCGCTGTGGTCTTTCATGACACCTATACAATTCAGAAGATTCTGACTGAATATGCCGAGCAATATCCGATTCATTCGATTCAAGTCATCGCAACCAATGGTGAGGTCCTGTCGACCATTCATCATCATCAAAATGCGTTACCGTTTATTCAGTATTTACTGGACTGGCTGTATTTTCGTGAGCCGGTGACAGTTCAGATTCAGCATCAGCAGCAAAATTTTGGACAACTGGTGGTCTATGGCAATGCCTCTACCTATGTCAGTTTTTTCTATACCATTCTACTGGCGCTGACTATTAGCTTTATTTTGCTGCTGGCCTTACTGTTCTGGTCGGCAAATGCGGTTTACCGACATTTGATGAAAGCGGTCAATCCACTGGTACAGACCACACAGACCATCAGCACCAATAAAAATTATCAGCTACGCCTCCCCTCGTCTGAAATTTCCGAATTTCAGGAAATTAATCGCGTGGTAAATGAACTGCTGGACAAAATTGAAGCCTCAACCCGGGCGCTACAACATGAAAATTATCAATTGTCGCATCAGGCCCGTCATGATGGATTGACCCAACTCCCTAACCGTGAATATTTCCATCAAATGCTGGCACAGAGTTTTGCCCAAGGTACGCAGGAAAGCATTGCCCTGCTGTTTATTGATAACGATAACTTTAAAGAAATTAATGATCGCCACGGCCATGCCGCCGGTGATGCCGTGCTGCTGGAAATGGCCAAACGCTTGCGCCAAGCGTTAAACCAGCATGATTTTGTGTCCCGCCTCGGTGGTGATGAGTTCGCAATTATTGTAAAAAATATTGAATATCATCATGATTTAATTAGAATAAGTGAAAATTTACTCCACTGCTGTCGCCAGCCTTTAATTTTTAATCATCATCCTATTTATTTCAGTTTTAGTATTGGCATCGCACTCGCGCAGTCAGCATCATCTCCTGAAATGCTGATCAATAATGCAGATATGGCCATGTATAAGGCCAAGCAGCTCGCACAACACTGGTACATTTTTGCAGAGCACGGGCGCATGGCCAAAGGTTAGTTTATTCATGTTAAAACATATTTTTAAAACTGCTTGTCTGCTGCTTGCACTGACTACCCTCAGTGCCTGCATGAGTCTGGGGCAGCTCAATTACAAACAGGCCCGCATGCTCAAGCAGGAAGGTTTTAGCCTGACCAGCGAGGGCTGGAGCTTAGGCCTACCAGAAAAACTGCTGTTCGGTTTTGATCAGGCCGAGATCCAGGCGCATAACCAGCAAGCCTTACAGCAACTCTCGAGCAAGTTGCTGAATATAAACTAGATAAAGTCAAAATTATTGGACATAGCGACAATGTCGGCGACCTGACCTATAACCTGAAGCTGTCCGGAGAACGCGCTGAAAATGTCGCACAGATTTTTATGCAACAAGGCTTTCGACCAAACCATTTACAGGTAATTCCTCGCGGTGCAGAACAACCACTGGTGCCCAATACCTCTCCTGAAAACCGGGCGATGAACCAGCGTGTAAATGTGGTGATTGTGCCTTAAGTATTTTGCCACTTTGTAGAACTAGCCTCTTGCAGAGGCTTTTTTTATGGGGAGATTTGATCCGCAGACTCAAATTTCAGGCATAAAAAAACCGCTTAACGCGGTATCTTTTATCTTTCAACTTTAGGGAAATTGGTCGGAGCAGTAGGATTCGAACCTACGACCCCCTGGTCCCAAACCAGGTGCACTACCAGGCTGTGCTATGCTCCGATGTTCAACTTTAAAAGTTGGGGTGAATGACGGGATTCGAACCCGCGACAACTGGAATCACAATCCAGGGCTCTACCAACTGAGCTACATCCACCATCAATTAGTTCTACAATACCAAGCCACCAAAATGGCGCGCCTGACAGGATTCGAACCTGTGACCATCCGCTTAGAAGGCGGATGCTCTATCCAACTGAGCTACAAGCGCTTAACCGATGATACCAAAAACACATCGTTGCCTTGAGAAATTGGTCGGAGCAGTAGGATTCGAACCTACGACCCCCTGGTCCCAAACCAGGTGCACTACCAGGCTGTGCTATGCTCCGTTTCATCTCAGCTTTTCGTGTATCGCACATCGTGCGGTACGGTGTGCATTCTAGGCGCGACGCCCGTGGACGTCAACACCTATCTTTAAAAAAATATGAAAAATCTCTTCAACCGCTTATTTATCAAGCATTTTAGACATTTTTCAATCAATTTTTAGCGTTTTAGCTGCGCACTGAAGTTTAACATGCGATCGAGCGGTAATTTGGCGCGTTCTGCCAGCGTAGGATCAACAAAAATTTCCTGATCACCCTGCTGTAAAACCTGCAAAATCCCATCTAGTTCGTTCATAGCCATCCACGGGCAATGCGCGCATGAGCGACAGGTCGCGCCTTCACCAGCGGTCGGCGCTTCTACCAGAATCTTGTTCGGTACCGCCTGCTGCATTTTGTAGAAAATCCCGCGGTCGGTCGCCACAATTAAACGCTCATGTGGCAAAGTCTGGGCAGCCTTGATCAATTGCGAGGTACTGCCGACTGCATCAGCAATATCCACCACCGATTCTGGTGATTCTGGATGCACCAGCACCGCTGCATCCGGATAAAGCGCTTTCATTTGTGCAATCCCGCGGGCACGGAATTCTTCATGCACGATACAGGCACCATCCCAGAGTAGCATGTCTGCGCCCGTTTTTTTCTGGATATAACGACCCAAATGCTGATCCGGTGCCCAGATAATTTTTTCACCCAGGCTATCGAGATGCTCGACAATTTCAACCGCACAGCTTGAGGTTACCACCCAGTCGGCACGGGCTTTCACAGCAGCCGAGGTGTTGGCATACACCACTACGGTATGATCAGGATGGGCATCGCAGAATTGGGTAAATTCATCTACCGGGCAGCCCAGGTCGAGTGAACAGGTGGCTTCCAGCGTCGGCATCAGCACTGTTTTCTCAGGTGACAGGATTTTGGCGGTTTCGCCCATAAATTTCACCCCGGCCACCACCAAGGTTGACGCTGCATGATCACGACCAAAACGTGCCATTTCCAGTGAATCCGATACACAACCACCCGTCAGCTCTGCCAGCTCTTGCACTTCAGGATCGCAATAATAGTGTGCCACCAGTACTGCATCACGTTTTTTAAGTTCGGCCTGAATTAAGGCAAATTTGGCCTGCTTGGCTTCTTCAGTTAAATGATTTTCTTTCGGTTCACCCAAACGGTCTAAATGCGCCTGCACAATCGACTTTGCTTCATTGGCAATTAAATTGGTCGCATCATTCATAACAGCGTCTTCTCTATCGAAATGCTTGTTTGCACAAGCAGTTACATCAGCAATTGGTCAGTGTCAGTGCTTGACCAATCATTAAAAATACAGCGTTGTAAAAAAGCCTCACAACGGAGGCTTTTTCAGAAATACATCAGGGACTTAAGAACGGTAGTCTGCATTAATCTTGACATAATCATAAGATAAATCGCAGGTATAGACGGTATCTTGAGCCTGGCCACGACCTAAATCTACACGAATGGTCATTTCCTGCTGCGCCATGACACGTGCGCCGGCTTCTTCGGTATAGTCCGCTGCGGCGCCGCCATCTTTACAGATTTGTACATCATCTAACCAAACCTGAATTTTTTCAACGTCTAAATTTGGCACGCCCGCATAACCAATGGCCGCCAGAATACGGCCCCAGTTTGGATCTGAGGCAAAAATAGCGGTTTTTACTAGCGGTGAATGAGCAATACTGTAAGCAATATCGCAACATTCCTGGGTATTTTGTCCACCTTCGACTGCAACGGTAATAAATTTGGTCGCGCCTTCACCATCACGCACAATCAGCTGCGCCAGACGTGTCATCACCCGGGTTAAAACCTCTAATACTACGGCATAACGCGGATCTTCGGTCGAGCTGATTTCTGTACCACCGGCTTGGCCAGTTGCAATGAAGATACAGGAGTCATTGGTTGAGGTATCGCCATCTACAGTGATGCGGTTAAACGAGACATTAACCGTACTACTCAACAGTTGCTGTACCAGTTCACGGCTGATTGGAGCATCAGTGGCCACATAACCAAGCATGGTCGCCATATTCGGGCGAATCATGCCGGCACCTTTAGAAATACCGGTCATGGTATAAGTGATGCCATCCAGTTCAAACTGCTCAGATGCACCTTTCGGTGTGGTGTCTGTGGTCATAATACCGCGGGCAGCGTCGTCCCAGGCATCAGCACGCAAGCTGTCTAGGGCCGGTTGTAAACCCGCAGTTAAACGCTCAATTGGTAACTGCTCGCCAATCACACCGGTAGAAAATGGCAATACTTCGGCGGTCTGTACACCTGCCAGTTCAGCCAGCTTGGCACAGGTTGCTGCTGCATTTTGCATACCGGTTTTACCGGTTCCGGCATTGGCATTGCCGGTGTTAATCACTAAATAACGTGGATTACCCGCCTGCAGATGCGCTTTACAGATATGCACAGGCGCTGCACAAAAGGCGTTTTGGGTAAACACACCGGCGACATTGGCACCTTCAGCCAGTTCAAAAATAACAAGGTCACGTCGGTTCTTATAACGAACATAGGCTTCTGCTGTCCCAATTCTCACCCCTTTGACCACATGCATCTGTGGCATAGAAACGTCACCTACTGCCATTTTTAAACGTCCAACCAGTTAATAATTCAGTGTGCACAGCTTAGAACAAAATCAGGAAAAAATCGAGCAGAACCCATCATCCACAAAATTGTGGCCAGACTCAACTGCCGTGCAATAAAAAACCAGCCCGCAGGCTGGTTAGTGTTGTGTGCTTGATCCTTAGTTTTTGGCCAGTTGCGCAGCTTCGTTTAATAAAGCCTGTTTGGCTTTTTGCTGGCTTTCTGCAGACAGGGCCGGGTTAGAAGCAACAATGCGGTCGGCATTGGCAGCATTGGCCGGAGCAATGGCTGCAGTCTGGAGCACAATCGGACGTTTATTCGGGTTGGCAAAGGTATAACGGATACCGGTACGTGGGCTTGCAACCGTCACCTGGTCATTATTGACCACTGCTTGGGTGGTGCTTACACCGACTGCGGCCTGTACTTTTGCCGGCGTGGTGGTTTGGGTATTGGCAAAAGCCAAAGCAGGTGCTGCTAAAGCAACAATCAGTAAAGGTTGTAATACTTTTTTCATTGTGTTTTCCACTTTTCGGTGTGCAATGTGCAACTAAATACCATTTAATTTCCTGCACTGCAATCTGTATTCACATCTTGCAAAACTATTCAAACACTTAGCGGAATAAAAAAAGCAGAATCGGAATTCTGCTTTTTGCGAGATGTTTTGAATGGCTTAGATTTTGCCGTGGCACTGCTTGTATTTCAAACCTGAACCACATGGACATGGCGAGTTACGGCTTGCCGGTGGCGTAAACACCGTTTCGGTTGGGGTTGTCTGCTGCGCATCAGCTTCGAAAGTTTCACCGGTCAGACTGTCCACATCGGCATGAGACAGATTCAGCTGCATCGCCTCGGCTTGTGCCTGTTTCTGTGCTTCAAGTTCAGCCAGTTCTTCAGCTGTTGGTACGTGTACGCGGGACAAGTCTGTCACCACATCAGACTTGATCACAGCGAGCATGTTCACAAACAGGTTAAAGGCTTCTTTCTTGTATTCCTGCTCCGGATTCTTTTGCGCATAACCACGTAAATGAATGCCTTGACGCAAGTAATCCATTGCCGCCAGATGGTCTTTCCAGTGACGATCCAGCGAGTTGAGCATAAAGTGACGCTCCAGCATCGCTGCAGATTCATCACCCATTTGCTGACGGCGGCTGTTATAACGAGCCACCAGCTCATCAGAAATACGTTCGACCAGACCTTCTTCATCCAGACGGCGATCTTCTTCTAACCATTGGTTAATTGGCAGATCTAAAGCCAGATCTTCACGTAACGCCTGCTCCAGACCGTCAATATCCCACTGATCATGAATCGACTCTGGTGGTACATAGTTGGCAATCACGCCCTGAATCACTTCACGGTGCATTTCTTCGATGTAATCTTGCAATGAGTTTGCGGCAAGAATTTCATCACGCTGTGAGTAAATAATCTTACGCTGTTCATTGTTGACGTCATCGTATTTCAACAGGTTCTTACGGATATCGAAGTTACGTGCTTCAACTTTGCGCTGGGCATTTTCAATCGAACGCGACACCATTTTGTGTTCAATGGCTTCATCTTCTTTCAGGCCCATGGCACGCATCATGGCCACCACACGATCACCGGCGAAAATACGCATCAGGTCATCTTCAAGTGACAGATAGAAACGCGACACACCCGGGTCACCCTGACGACCGGCACGACCACGCAGCTGGTTATCGATACGGCGTGATTCATGGCGTTCAGAACCAATAATATGCAAACCGCCTGAGGCCAGTACCGCTTCGTGGTTCTGGTCCCATTCTTCTTTCAGACGTTGTTCATCTTCAGGTGTCGGGTTTTCAATTTTGGCCAGCAGAGCTTTCCAGTTACCACCGAGCAGAATATCGGTACCACGACCCGCCATGTTGGTGGCAATGGTCACCGCACGTGGTGCACCGGCTTGGGCAATAATATCGGCTTCACGTTCGTGCTGTTTGGCGTTCAAAACTTCATGATGAATACCGGCCTCTTTCAGTTTGTCCGAGAGGATTTCTGAGGCTTCAATGGTGGCAGTACCAATCAGGATCGGCGCGACACCGGATTCCTGCACGCGCAGGATTTCCTGAATAATCGCATTGTATTTGCCTTCACGATTTAAATAGATTAAATCGTTATGGTCCTGACGGATCATTGGACGGTGGGTTGGAATAATTACCACATCCAGACCATAAATTTCTTTCATTTCTGCCGCTTCAGTATCAGCAGTACCGGTCATACCGGACAGTTTTTTGTACAGACGGAAGTAGTTCTGGAAGGTGGTGGTGGCCAGAGTCTGGTTTTCAGGCTGGATTTCCAGACCTTCTTTGGCTTCAACTGCCTGATGCAGACCTTCAGACCAGCGACGACCCGGCATGGTACGGCCGGTGTTTTCATCGACAATAATCACTTCACCATCATGGATGATGTAATGCACATTGCGCTGATACAGGAAATGGGCACGAATGGCCGCAGACACGTGATGTACCAGATTCAGGTTGGAAGCAGAATACAGGCTTTCCCCTTCTGCCAGCAGCCCCATCTGAATCAGCTCATTTTCTACGGTTTCATAACCGACTTCGGTCATTTCAACCGAACGCTGTTTTTCATCAATCCAGAAGTGACCGCCATCTGGCACTTTCTCTTCTTTTTGCGGATGCAGCTTAGGCGGAATGGTATTAATCGCCGCATACAGCTGTGATGAGTCTTCGCTCTGACCCGAGATAATCAGCGGGGTACGTGCTTCATCAATCAGGATCGAGTCGACCTCATCGATAATGGCATAGGTCAGGCCACGCTGCTTTTTCTCTGCCAGCGAGAACACCATGTTGTCACGCAAATAGTCGAAACCAAATTCGTTGTTGGTCCCGTAAGTAATATCGGCACGATAGGCTTGCGCTTTTTCGGTCGGGTCCTGCATCGAATAAATAATGCCGATGCTTAAACCCAGAAATTCAAAGAGTGGACGGTTGAGCTCGGCATCACGCTGTGCCAGGTAGTCGTTCACGGTAATCACGTGTACGCCTTCACCACTTAAGGCATTCAGGTAACAGGCCAAAGTCCCCATTAAGGTTTTACCTTCACCGGTACGCATTTCTGCAATTTTACCTTCGTGCAGGGTAATACCACCAATCAGCTGTACATCATAATGGCGCATGCCCATGACCCGTTTCCCGGCTTCACGGCAGACTGCAAACGCTTCTGGCAATAACTTATCTAGACTTTCGCCCTTGTTATATCGTTGTTTGAATTCTTCGGTTTTTGCAGATAAGTCTGCATCGCTTAAGGCTGATATCGTCGGCTCGAGCGCATTAATCTTGTCTACGATTTTACGCATGCGTTTGAGTTCGCGCTCATTTTTGGTACCGAAGATTCCTCCGATCAGACTTGCCAACATGAATAGACTCTCTAAATCTTGCTTGTCAAAAGAATAATTTGTTCTCAGTCGTTATTATGGTGCTAGAAATTTGAAGTACAAGGGTTTTGCACACAACCCATCAAAAAATTCTGATGATTTCTATCCGCACAGCGAAGCTAAGGCAAAATAATGTAGCAAATTTTAATCGGATGATATAGTCAAAGCATGACAATATGACTGCATGTTTTTTCAGCATTTCATTCAATCATTTATTCAATATATTCATAAAGAATTACAAAAAAAGTATTTTCAATGCTAAAAGAATTGCGCCATAGTCAATTCCATCCCCCAATACAACAACGATATGAGGCAGTTAAAATGAGTTTACGATTAGGCGATACCGCACCCGACTTTACTCAGGAATCAAGCGAAGGCACCCTAAACTTTTATGAATTTCTGGGCGACAGCTGGGGCATCCTGTTTTCACATCCTGCCGACTACACCCCGGTCTGCACCACCGAACTGGGCTATACCGCAAAACTCAAACAGGAATTTGAAAAACGTGGCGTCAAGGCCATTGCCCTGTCGGTCGATGATGTCGAATCACACAAAGGCTGGATTAATGACATTAACGAAACCCAGAACACCAGCGTGAATTTTCCGATTATTGCCGATCAGGACCGTAAAGTATCGACGCTATATGATTTTATCCATCCCAATGCCAGCGAAACCCTGACGGTACGCTCCCTAGTGATTATCGACCCGAATAAAAAAGTGCGTTTAATTATTACCTATCCGGCCTCTACCGGACGTAATTTCCATGAAATTTTACGCGTGGTCGATTCCCTGCAACTGACCGACAACTATAAAGTGGCCACCCCGGCCAACTGGCAAGAGGGTGAAGATGTGGTGATTGTGCCTTCACTGCAAGATGAAGCCGAATTAAAACAGCGTTTCCCGAAAGGCTATACCGCAGTAAAACCGTACCTGCGTTTAACCCCGCAGCCGAATCGTGACTAAATAATCAATATCCGTTCATCTTCCTGTATGCCTGTCTTCGGACGGGCATTTTTTCATGGTACAAGGTCAGCACCTCAGCCGTGCTACACTGGAATGACCCAGCACAACCAATTAAAACACTATGCCCAAAAATCTGCTTGCCCTGGTCCTGACCTGTATTTGTTGCACGGGCTGCATGACCACACCGGCCTTGCCTGAACAGCAGCGCCCGAGTGCCTGGGCTCAACCGCTGGATGCACAGCACAATTTTTATCAGGTCAGCCCGATGCTATATCGCAGCGAACAGCCCGATCAGCAGCTGGCAGCATTGTTACAACAGCATGATATTGATGTGGTCATCAACTTGCGTCCCAAAGCGGCAGAGGCGGAACCGTTGCAGCAGCATGGATTGCAATCGGTGCATCTACCCATTCATACCTGGGCCATTGACCGGGAAGATTTATTGCAGGTGATGCAGCAGATTCAAAGCGCCCAAGCCCAACAGCAAAAAGTGCTGATTCATTGTTATCATGGTGCAGACCGGACCGGGGCCAGTGTGGCCATGTACCGGATTATGTTTGAACACTGGCCGGTGGAACAGGCGCTGGCAGAAATGAAATATGGCGGCTTTGGTTTCCATCCGATCTGGGTCAATATTGATGCCTTATTTCGCCCCGAAAATATAAAATGGATTCGACAGCAACTGTCGAATCCATCGAATGAGAACTCACGGCAAGATACCGATAGACTGGACGACTAGTTCCGCTTGTCTAATGGCACCCAGTCAATCACCCAGGCTGATTTCATGTTCAGGCTGGCATCTGCTGCAATTTTCTTGCGTGCTGCATCGGCACTTTCACGGTCTTTGGATGGCCCGACCATAATCCGGATCCCTTTAGAGGTCGGACTCTTGGTGACTTTATAGCCTTTGGCTTTTAAGCGCGCGGCCAGTGCATCGGCATTGGCCTCATTGGCGGCCAGTGCCACCTGCACCATCCACTGTTTGCCATCATCTTCGCCTTCCAGCAGTTTACGTGCTTTCTCGGCTTCAGCTTTCTTTTTGGCTTCTTCTTCGGCTTTACGTTTGGCTTCTGCCTGACGTTTTTCCTCAGCTTTGCGCTTCTCTTCTGCAGCTTTCTGTTCAGCAGCCTTACGTTCCTGCTCGGCCTTGCGTTTGGCTTCTGCCTGACGCTTTTCTTCGGCTAAGCGTTTTTCTTCCGCAGCTTTTTGTTCTGCTGCTTTTTTCTCGGCAGCAGTACGTTCCTGGGCCGCTTTCTGCTCGGCAGCTTTTTTGGCTTCAGCTGCTTTTTGCTGTTCCAGCTTTTTCTGGGCAGCCAGTTTTTCTTCAGCCAGACGTTTTTGTTTGGCCTGCTCATCTTCAACCAGCTCTGGCGGAATATTGTCGGAACTTTGCTGCTGGCCATTACGTAGCGCATTTAAGGCCGCATATTCTTCTGCAGCCTTACGGGCGGCTTCAGCTTCTGCCTGCTGCTGCATGGCCAGGAATTCAGCTGCACGCGCTTCCTGTTCGGCCACAGCTTTTTCACGAGCACGGCGCTGCTCTTCCAGCAGACGTTTTTCAGTTTCTACATCTACCGTTAACGGTTGTAGCTGAATCATTTCGGCTTCAGGCACAGTATTTTGCTGTAACTGTTCGACCCGTTCTGGCGTTTTGACATTATTTTGATGTATTTCTTCTTGGCCTTTCAGGAGTAATGCTGCCAATAACACACCACCACCCAATAAAACAACGCCGCCCATCCAGCGCTGTTTGTTATTCATTGACATTCTTCCAAATACTCCCATACCGCTTCTAAGGTATGAAATGATCCACATACCAAAATCAGCTGATTATTGTTCGTTTCATCCAGCGCTGATTTAAAAGCTAATTGAACACTATCAAAGTGCTGTACTGTTTCGCCCTCGAGAGCCGCATCCAGTTGTGTGATGTCTGCCGCACGAGGAACATTTAATTGTGCAATTTTCCACATTAAAACATGTTCTTTCAATAAGGCAACGACAGAATTCACATCTTTATCGGCCAGCATGGAAAACACACTGATCACTTCGGTGTACTGTTTATTGTAATTTAAATAATTTCGCAATTGCTTTAACAAAAACTCTACACCGTGCGGATTGTGCCCGGCGTCAAAGATTACGGTCTTGCCGGCAATCTGGCGAATTTCAAAACGGCCCGGGAGCTGGGCCTGTTGGATGCCTTCGGCAATCGCCTGCTGCTGGATGTTCAGACCGCTAAGTAACACGGCGGCAACTGCGGTCGATATATTTTCCAGCGCCAGCGTGCCAAGCGGTAATTTCAAGGTGCTGCCACTGCTGGCAAATAACCAGGACTGGCCATCTGCAGCGGTGCGATAAAAATAATCACGATTGGCGACATACAGCGGGGCCTGACACTGTGCTGCCTTGTCCTGAATGGCTTGCGGTAATTCCTGCACGCCGCCAAAGATCACCGGAATATTCGGGCGGATGATGCCGGCTTTTTCAAAGGCAATTTTTTCAATGGTATCGCCCAGCCAGTCGGTATGATCCAGCCCGATATTGGTAATCACGGCCACATCGGGATGTACCACATTGACCACATCCAGACGGCCGCCCAAGCCAACTTCCAGCACCCAGACATCACAAGCCTGCTGTTTAAAAATGACAAAAGCCGCCAGCGTGGTGGCTTCAAAAAACGATAAACTTAAATTACAGTCACGACGCGCCTGATCAACCTGTACAAAGGCCTCAATCAGTTGCTGGTCATCGACCTCGACGCCGCCCAGTTTGACCCGTTCATTAAAACGGTAAATATGCGGCGACTGATACAGCCCCACCTGATAACCCTGAGCATTTAAAATCGCGGCCAAGGTGGTGGTGGTGGAACCTTTGCCATTGGTGCCCGCGACGGTAAACACTTTTGCGTCCGGGTGAGTGACGCCCAGCTTTTCAGCCACAGGAATCACCCGTTCCAGACCTAAATCAATCCCTGTAACGTGAACATGGCTCCAATAATTGAGCCATGTTTCTAAAGAGTCGGTTGCAAGTGGTGCTGTATTCAAGACAAATTCATCAGTTTCGTGACAATGCGATATACAGTATCACGTAATGCATGACGATGAACAATCTGATCGACCACACCATGATCAAGCAGGTATTCCGCGCGCTGGAACGGTTCATCCAGTTTTTCACGTACGGTTTGCTCAATTACACGCTTACCGGCAAAGCCAATCATGGCTTTTGGTTCTGCCAGATGAACATCACCTAACATCGCCAACGATGCTGTTACGCCACCATACACCGGATGGGTTAAGACCACGATATACGGCAAGCCTGCTTCTTTTAAACGCTGAATGGCTGCTGAAGTACGCGCCATCTGCATTAAAGACAGCATGCCTTCCTGCATACGCGCACCGCCCGATGCGGCAAAGCAGATTAACGGCTGACGTTGCTGAATGGCACGTTCCGCTGCAAGCACAAAACGGTCACCGACTACAGTGCCCATAGAGCCGCCCATAAAGTCAAATTCAAAGGCACAGGTGGTTACCGGCACGCCTTTTAATAAACCTTGCATGACCAGTAAAGCTTCAGTTTCACCGGTTTTCTTTTGTGCTTCGGCCATACGGTCCGGATACGGCTTGCTGTCCACAAATTTCAGTGGATCTTTGGCAGAAAATTCCTGACCCAGTTCGGCATCGACCTGATCGAGGAACCAGGTTAAACGGTCACGCGCTTTCATGCGTAAATGCTCGTCACATTGCGGGCAGACATAGGCATTGAAAGACATGGCTGTACGAGTCACCAGTGCATGACATTCCGGACATTCGATGGTTGGTTCGGTGAATGTCGCCTTTAAGGCTTGCTGCTCATCCGGTACATGAATTCCCGGTACGCCGCGTTCTGTCCACGGCGTAGTTGGGCTTAAGATTTTCCCTGGCTTGACTTCTTGACTCATACTAACTCATCGAGCGCGGCTCGAAGCTCCTTGACTTTATTAACCGTTTCAACCACGGCTTGTTCTGGTTCGAGGTTGGCAAACTGTTTTACGAAAGCACTGCCGACGATGACTGCATCTGCCACGGCACCCATGACTTTGGCAGATGCCGCATCACTGATACCGAAACCGACACCAACCGGTACATCGGTGACTGCCTTGATTTTCTCAATCCGCTGCGCCGCTTCAGAGACATCTAAAGTGGCTGCACCGGTCACGCCTTTGAGCGACACGTAGTAAATAAAGCCGCTGGCCTGTTTCACTACATGCTGGATACGCTCATCGGTAGAGGTTGGTGCCAGCAGGAAAATCTGGTCCATATCGTACTGCTGTAAGATCTGGTCTAAATCGGCAGCTTCTTCTGGCGGCAGATCCACCAGCAAGACACCATCTACCCCACATTCATGCGCATAGGCGACAAACTTCTGGTAGCCAATGACCTCAACCGGGTTTAAATAGCCCATGAGCACCACTGGTGTTTCCGTGTCTTTTTGGCGGAATTCCTTGACCATATTCAGTGCATCGAGGGTATTGGTTCCCCCTGCCAATGCACGTTCTGCAGCCAAGGCAATGACTGGACCATCGGCCATCGGGTCAGAGAATGGCAGTCCAAGCTCAATCACATCTACACCCGCCTCAACCATTTGATGTAACAGCGGTACCGTTACCTGTGGCTGTGGGTCACCTGCCATGACATAAGATACGAGGGCCTTACGTTGTTGAGATTTCAACTGTGCAAATCGGGTGGCTAAACGTGACATAGGGCTGTGCTTTCCTTGAATAATTCAAAACTGATAAGTTGCTATTGTCGAAATACAGGACATCGCATTGTAACGCTATTTTTTGCTCATTGAACAGAGCACAGCTGGTCGATGCCCGATTTCATCAGCAAAGCGCGAATTCCAGAACAACCCGAAAGCTACATTTACCGATATTTCGGTTTTTTTCTCAATGATCAAAGATGCCTAATTTCGCTATTCCCAGCAATCTCAAGCAGTTAGAAAAACCCAATGACTGAGCAAAAAAGATGATAAAAATAGGACAGTTAGCATTTACATTTAAAGTTTTCAGAAATAGCAAAAGCTGCTTTATACTAGCGCCGTTTTCAGACTTTTTCTTATTTCTATGATTTCCGACTCCCAGGCAAAAGTGCACGCTCGCGGGCTTGCGCTGTTGCCACTTATTGTATTTTTAGCCATTTTTTTAGGCAGTGGCATTTACCATTCCCTGATTGGGACCGAGTTTGCCTTCTATCAGGTCAAGGCACCGGTGGCGGCCATTCCGGCGATTATCCTGGCATTATTGCTCTATCGTGGTCAGCTGAACGGGGCCATTGAAGAATTTTTGCAGGGCGCCAGCCATCCCAATCTGATCCTGATGTTTATGGTGTTTATGCTGGCCGGTGCCTTTGCCAGCACCAGTGGCGCCATTGGCAGTGTCAATGCCACGGTACAGCTGGGCCTGTCGATTATTCCGCCTGAATTTGTACTGCCGATGCTGTTTCTGATTTCAGCCTTTGTTGCCACTGCCATGGGCACTTCAATGGGCACCATTGCAGCCTGTGCACCCATTGCCTTTGGTTTTTCCGGAGCCACGCAAATTGCCACGGTCTATACCATTGGTGCGGTGGTTGGCGGTGCCATGTTTGGCGATAACCTGTCGATGATTTCTGACACCACCATTGCCGCCACCAGCAGCCAGAAAGTACAGCTGCGTGACAAGTTCAAGGTCAATGTCTGGATTGCCGTACCGGCCGCACTGATCACTGTGCTGATTTATATGCTGATTAACCAGAATACCCAGGCCATTGCCTATCAGGAGTATAACGCCTGGCTCATCTTGCCTTATGTGGCGGTGTTTGTGCTGGCCTTTTCCCGCCTGCATGTACTGGCAGTGTTAACCATCGGGATTTTACTCTCGGCACTGATGGGACTGTTGATGCTACCTGAGTTTGATCTGCTCAAGCTGAATGGTGCTATTTATGACGGTTTTGTCGGCATGTTTGAAGTGGCGTTGCTGTCGATGTTCCTGGGTGGCTTATCGGCCATTATGCAAAAAGAAGGCGGCCTGGAATGGCTGATTCAATGCATCTACAAGCTGACTCGCCTGTTTAAGGTTGGCGCGCAACGTGCTGGTGAGTTGGGGATTAGCTTTCTGGTGGTGTTTTCCAACCTGTTTGTGGCCAACAATACCGTGGCGATTATCCTGTCTGGAGATATGGCGCGGGAAGTGGCGCAGGAATATGGCGTCGATCCGAAACGCGCTGCCGCCCTGCTGGATATTTTCTCCTGCGTGGTACAGGGCCTGATTCCTTATGGCGCCCAGTTATTGCTGGCCTGCTCGATTGCCAAAATGTCACCGGTAGAGCTGATTGGCAGTGTCTATTATTGCTGGGTGCTGGCGATTTTTGCGATTGCCGCTATTGCCTTGCGTTTCCCTAAACTGCGCACGGCTTAAGACTGTACTTTTTAATTTTCCAAGCGGCTATTCAGCCGCTTTTTATTGGTGGTCTGTTGCTGACGCAGTACCCGGCGCCGCTCGGTTAAGGTCTGGCCGCAATGCGCTTTATAGGCACGCGCCAAAGCCGACTGATCGGAATAACCGAGCTGGCTGGCAATCTCGGTCAGACTCAGCTTTTGCGGTAACAGTAATTCACAACGTTTGATCCGTTCCATGTCCAGCAGCTGTTTAAATGAGGTCCCCAGTTCACTCAGTTGACGCTGCAAAGTGCGACTGGACATACACAGCTCGACAGCCAGCTCATCCAGCTTGGGTGCTTGTTGCTGCAGCCTTAAATAATCGGCAATCAAATGACGCAGCTTCTGGTCCAGCCCTTCCAGCAAAGGTTTGGCCGCCATCGCTTCTTCAGCCTGTTTTTTTAAAATCCCGATTAAAGTTGGATCAGGCTGCTGTGGTTGCAGCTGCAGGCTGTCGATGCTCAGCACCAGCTGATAATCCGGCTGATCAAACAACACTTCGCAGCCATAAAACTTTTGATATTGATACAGCGCCGTTTGCGGAGCATGGGCAAAATGAACCCGGCGCAAGGGAAAGTGTTCGGCCGCAAACATCTGCCGGGCCAGCTGCAGCATACAGGCAAAAGTAATTTCGTGAATCAGCGTGCTCTGATCCTGCGGATTCGGCCAGGAGACAATCAGCAGATCATCCTGCTGCTGAATCTGCATGGGAACCGCTTCGTTAGCATCAATCACCAGCCGGCTAAACTGGGCAATATACTGCAAGGCCTCGGCCACGCTATTACTGCGCGAGGCCATATAGCCGAGCACACCAAAATGTTCCGGACGGATAAAACGCGCCAGTTCAAACACCAGATAGGCTGTGTTCAGCTGCTGCCGGGTCTGTTCCAGCAGCGTAATAAAAGCCTGACAGGAAGATTGGCCATCAATCGGCAAACTGAGCACATGCTGCACATATTGCTGCAAGCTGTCTGACAGCTCGAGCTGTTGCGGCTGCACACCTTGTGCCTGCAGGTAGGACTGCCACAAATGCACATAGCCGTTTGGAATCTGAATATCACTCGGGTAAGTTGTCATCCTGACATTTCTTATTTTCACTATGGCGTAAAATGTATAAAAACTGGCAAGACTTGTCAAAACAAAGCCGCTAAAGCCCGACATACTGCAGATATGAACGACTAGATGAAGTAAAACAAGATGAATGCCATAGTCCAATATCAGGCGCAACCGGTGGTGCGCAGCAATCTCGACTTTAAGCTGGAACAGATTCCACGCTTCTGGTTTGGTGGAGATCCTTTTCTGACCCGCATGTTTGATGCCTTAAGCCTGACCTTTCCCGATGGGGAACGCTATTTTATTCAGTCGGTACGCTTGTACCGCGAGCAGATTCAGCAGCCAGAACTGCAGCAACGCGTGGCCGACTTTATCCGCCAGGAAGCCCAGCATGGCATCGCGCATGACAAAATGAACCAGCTAATGAAAAATCAGGGTATGCCGGTGGATCAGTTTATCCGCCAGCTCAACCGGATTTTTAAATTTGAACTGGAAAAACGCTCACCGGAATACAATATTGCCACCACGGCAGCAGCCGAGCACCTGACCGCCCTCATGGCCGAAACTTTTTATGCCCATCGCTCGACGTTAGCTGAAGCACATCCGTATGTACGCGCCTTGTTTGCCTGGCATGCGATTGAAGAAATGGAACATCGGGATGTGGCCTTTGATGTAATGCGTGATGTGGCCCAAGTTTCTGAAGCGATGCGGCATTTTGCCCTGGTCTGGACCACGTTCCTGATGTTTGGTTTTACCATTTATCGGGCCAATATCATGTTAAAACAGGATGGCTTTAGTCTGTGGCAGCGTCTGCAACTGAATGCCAAAGGTTTGCCGTGGTTCTTTGGCAAAAAAGGCACCTTAACCCGGATGGGCCGGCTATATAAGGACTGGTTTAAAAAAGATTTTCATCCCAGCCAGCATCCGATTATTGCCCAGTATGAAGTCTGGATTAACACCCTGGAACAGACCAATGATCCGATTCAGGCCGGTGAAGCCTTCTGGCAGGCGGCTAAAGATTAAAGAAAAGTTATGATGGATTAAAAAAGCTGAATGTCAGGTTCAGCTTTTTTATTGAGTGGATGAGTTGTAGCTTTTTGGTGAGAAGGAGCAGCGACGAAGATCTACCATTTGGCATAATGCTGTTCCAGCAAGGCATATTCATTCAGGAACACAATTTCCTGATCATCCTGCACAATGGTGCCGCTGACTTTGGCCTGCCACTGGCTAAACTGGCTGCCCACCAGGCGCAGATTCAGATTTTCATAACGGCGCCAGCCGGTGGTCACGGTTAAATTCAGGCTTTGGTCCAGCGAGACAATATTCCACTGGTTATCTGACTGCTGCTCAAATAACACATCTGCCAGCGGATACAGGCGGCCATTGACCCACAGGCAGTTTTCATTGCCAAAGCTTTCATTCACGCCAGAAGCCAGATTAATGCCGACCCGCTTGTTCTGGGCATCCCAGAAATTACAAGACAGCCAGAACCAGGCCGTTTCCGGTCGTAAAAAACCACAAGTATCATCCAGAGAAACAAAAGTTTTGTCATGAAACTGGATGGTTTGTCCCTGCTTGTTGATAAAAAAACCTTCACAGCCGAGCGTGGTCAGCTTTTGGGTATAGGTCCAGCCATTAATCCCATTCGGACTGCACATGCTTAATGGATCAGTGCCGGCACAGAAAATTCGCGCACTCAGACGCAGTTCGCCGTATTTAGTCACCCGGATATAACGCACTCCATTGGCATGCTGAATATCCAGCTGATAACCGGCTTTATGAAAATGACTATGGTTAAACAGCGGCTGCTCGTCCAGCACCGTATGCCGGGCCAGAAAACTGATCGCATCCCATTCCAGCACTTCACCGGTCAAATGATTGTAGATATAAACAAAACCATGCCCGGCCCAAGCAATATCAACAATGGCCAGGCCGATGGTGTAGTGCTCATGCTGAATACAACAAAATTTAAACTTTTTATATTTTAATCGTTTACGCCACCCAGACAGCACATCACCATAAGGGCTTTTATATTGATAATGATGGTATTGGATACTGGTCGGTAATTGCTTAAAACGTCCGTAACGTGGCTGTCCATTCTGTTGTATTAAATCCATGTACGACATTCCATGTGGTTTGAGACACTGTAGCTACCGCTTTATTATGCCTATAAAATCTGGCCAGAAAAATAAAAATAAGATTATTTTATCTAAACAATAACAAAAACATAGATTGCTTTCTTTCACAATATCCAAGCCAAACCACTTGCTTAAGTCTGCTACAGTCAGGACTCGGCAATAGGCAAATAGGTATTTTCCCAGCGGTTTCCGGCAAATTCCCCGGCCACCAGTTGCACATAACGGCCATGCACCTGATCAATGGCGATGCAGTCATCGACATCCAGCACCCGGTCGGTATGCTGCTTTTGCCAGTGTGCAGCAAAATATGCCTTGCCACGCTGTTTGGCCACCATGGCATTTTGTGCAACCACCAGAACATAGCGATGCAATTCGCCAAATTCACGCGCATCGTAGCCGCCCAAATTAATCAGCCAGAGTCTTTCATGCGCCTGATTCGGGGCCGCATTACTAAATTGCAGCTGATATTGTTTACCTTCAAATTCCACCCCATTGATTTGCGCCCAGGCATCAATATGTAAGCCGGATTGATCACCAAACCAGGCCTGTCTTAGCTGAGGGAAAGTCTCTTCCAGCGTGTTACCCACGGCAAGCACCACATCGTGCACTTCGGTATTGGCGCGGGCATGACGACCGCCTAACATGACGATAAACAGACTTGGCATGGAAGACTCCAGAAGAGGGTTTTAACCAGGTAGAAGATAAATCAGCAATATGATACCCGTTGGCGATCGGGATGTCGCCTGTTGAGCAGCATGACAGGGACGTCAGATCTGCTCAACAAAAGCCTTTGCTTACTTTGGGCTTTTCCAAACTAAGGGAAAGTCTAAATGAATTACGATTGTCTGAATTTGTGTCAAAAATAGGATCTGAATAATAATCCTCCCCTCGCCCCTCCTTTTAAAAAGTGGGGAACTTTCATTACAACAATAAAAAAAATCGCACCCAATTGCTTGAATGCGATTTAAATCCTCCCAACCCTCCTTTTACTAAGGAGGGCTATTCCCTTTTTTCTTTAAGAGGGTTAGGGAGATTTTTTACATATCCACCATTTCCACGCCATCAATACGCGCTACCGTCATCAAGTCTTTATCACCACGGCCTGAAACCGTTGCAATAATAATTTGATCTTTCGACATGGTCGGCGCCAGTTTGGTCACGTACGCCATCGCATGTGAACTTTCTAATGCCGGGATAATCCCTTCAATCTTGGTCAGGTCACGGAAACCTTGCAAAGCTTCCTGGTCATTAATTGGCACATAATCCACACGATGCATATCTTTCAGGAAGCTATGCTCAGGACCCACGCCCGGATAATCCAGACCAGCAGAAATCGAATGGGTTTCAATAATCTGGCCTTGTTCATCTGACATCAGGTAAGTACGGTTGCCGTGAAGAACACCGACATGACCGGCATTTAATGGTGCAGAGTGTTTACCCGTTTCAATGCCTAAGCCCGCAGCTTCAACACCATACATTTTCACCTCCTGATCATTCAGGAATGGATAGAACAGGCCCATGGCATTGGAGCCCCCCCCCACACAAGCCACAAGTGCATCTGGCAGACGGCCGGCTTGTTCCTGAATCTGACGGCGTGCTTCACGGCCAATAATGGACTGGAAATCACGCACCAGTTGCGGATAGGGATGTGGACCTGCCACAGTTCCGATCACATAATAGGTTGAATCGACATTGGTGACCCAGTCACGCATCGCTTCATTCATGGCATCTTTTAAAGTTTTAGAGCCACTTTCTACCGCGACGACTTTGGCACCCAGCAAACGCATACGATACACGTTCATGGCCTGGCGCTTCACATCTTCCGCACCCATGAACACTACACATTCAAGACCTAAACGCGCCGCGATGGTTGCTGTCGCCACACCATGCTGACCGGCACCAGTTTCGGCAATAATACGTTTTTTACCTGAAAGTTTGGCCAATAACGCCTGACCAATGGTGTTGTTCACTTTATGCGAGCCGGTATGGTTCAGGTCTTCGCGTTTTAAGTAAATCTGTGCACCACCCAACTCTTTCGACCATCGCTCAGCATAATACAGTGGACTTGGACGACCGACGTAATAAGCGAGATCACGGTCGAATTCTGCCAGAAACTGTTCATCATTCTTCATGCGGAAATAGAGCTTTTCCAAGTCTTCTAAAGCCGCCATCAGGGTTTCTGACACAAAACGTCCGCCATGGATACCGAAGTGCCCTTTTGCATCAGGGAACTGGGTATAGTCAATTGCCTGTTTTTCTGTATTAACAGTTTGCTGATCCACGATGGACTCCTTGCATAAAGCGTTCTATGAGTTGTTGGTCTTTAATACCTTTTGCGGATTCTACGCCTCCGCTCACATCTACAGCAAACGCGGCTGTGGTGTGAATGGCGTCTTCAATATTGTCAGGGTTTAATCCCCCGGCCAAAATCAGTGGAATATCCAGTTGGGGAAAGCTGCTCCAGTCAAAGCTGTGCCCGGTTCCGCCCTTTAATTCAGGATGCCAGGCATCTAAAAGTACGGCGCTAGCACCAGCCTGCTGATATTTTTGAATTTCAGCCACCACATCTAGGCCCGGTTTAACCTGAATCGCCTTGTACCAGCGACGTCCAACCTGCTGTGCAATTGACTGGCACTGTTCCGGGCTTTCATCACCATGAAATTGCAGGATGTCCAGCGCGACTGTATTGAGAATGGCCTGAATCTCACCGGCTGAGCTATTTACAAATAAACCCACCACCTGTACATAAGGCGCAATGGCCTGTAGCAGAACGCTGGCCTGTTCTGCGCTCACACTGCGCGGACTTGGAGGATAAAATACAAAACCAATTGCATCTGCACCACTGTTGACGACGGCATGTACATCTTCAACCCGGGTGATGCCGCAAATTTTGGCACGGGTTCGCATAACTTGTTTGGCTCTCGTAATGCCCGCTTTATAGCCTATCTATAAATATGGGGCCGGCTCATTGTAATGCAAATTTTTTCACTTGAGTAAAGTTCAGCCTGATAATTCTTGCACAAGTTGTTTAAAATGCATACGGCACTTATACTGCGCCCGTTTCACAGCAAGTTTAAGCCTTGGCTTTAGGGAAATTGGTGAAAATCCAACACTGCCCCCGCAACGGTAACAATGAAACATATATCAGTTTAAATCATGCGATTTACACCACTGTATTCAGATATGGGAAGGTGGATATATAGGTCCAGGTCATCATCAAGATGCCTGGCGCCACATTGAAGTCCGGATACCTGCTTGTTGTGCCCTTTAACTCAATCATTCACGTGGGGTGAATGTATGGAGCACATATCATGTCTATTCAATTTCAACCTACTGCCTTGGTAGGTGCAATCGCTCTTGCGATGGGGTTTTCAACTTCTGTCTTTGCTACGGAGTCTCAAGAGCAACCTGCCGTCAATGCGGCCCTGGATACCTTGGTGGTTACAGCTACTCGTTCTGAAGAGAAGATTGGCAATGTGCCTGCGCGGATTTCAATTATTGAGCCACACATATTAGAGCAATCTCCAATTGCCGAACTCCCCCATCTTTTAATGTCCGATGCATCCATCAATATGGTGCAATCGGGCGGTTTTGGGCAAGTGTCTTCAATTTTTACCCGCGGAACCAACTCTAACCATACACTCGTACTTCGTGACGGCATCCGTCTAAATACAGCCTCTTCAGGTATGGCCTCTTTATCTTTCTTAGATACCACCGATATTCAACAAATTGAAGTTCTAAAAGGCCCTGCATCTGTTCTATACGGCACAGATGCAATTGGTGGTGTCATTCAAATGGTTTCAAAAACACCTGAAAAAAACCAAGCCTTGCTAACAACTGAAGTGGGTGAAAATTCTACCTATAAAACTGTTATCGGTGCTGATCTGGCAGAACAGGGATTTTATGCTCAAATTCGTGGCCAGCGTTTAGAAACAGATGGGACAAAAATTAAAGAAACCAGTCATGAAACTGCTGCTTTTGATCAGAAAGGCTATAGCGCCAAACTTGGTGTAGATCAACAAAACTATGCTGTTTCTCTGGATTATCAGCAAAATGAGGGAAATATTAAATATGATAATTTTGGTGCTCTAAATAATCAGGACTTTGAAACAGAAATTATTAATCTAAAAGGTCATGTAAAATTAAAGCCACAACTTGAACTGAATGCTCGCCTTTCCCAGTTCCAAGATGACTTATATCAAAATGATCCTAATTTTATGGGACAGTTTGACTTTGCTTCCAGTCAAACTCGAGAAGCAGAATTATATGCAAAATTACAGCTTAACTCTGCCCAGCAAATTCTAATTGGTACACAACATCAAAATATTCAGGGTAATGTGCTGTCTTATGGTCAAAAATATGAAACTGATCTAGATTCACTGGGCTATTATTTCCAGCATCAATATCAGACCAATACACTGAATACCCAAGTAGGTATCCGTGTTGAAGATCATGAAAAATATGGTACACATACTATCGGCCAGGCTGCAGCCCGATACCAACTTCTGCCTCAAACCAGCCTTTATACCAATGTTGGAACGGCTTTCCGATCACCAAACCTAAACGAACTTTATAGCTCATCCGGCAATCCGAATTTAAAACCTGAAGAAAGTCTTTCTTTCGAAATTGGCCTAGATCAACAGCTCAATCATGGCTTGACAACAGGCATTACCCTGTATCGAAATCAGGTAGATCATCTAATTGATGCCACAGAAGCGACAGGCTACAGTTTTAGAAACCTGGATCGTGCAATTTTTGAAGGTAGTGAACTGTATCTGAATTGGCAAGCCCCACATGCTTTTATTAAAACAGGCTACCATTATGTACGGGCCAAAGATGATACTACCGGTGAAGACTTAAGCCGTAGACCACGCCAGAAAGCAACCCTTACCCTAGGATGGGCTGAAGAACAGTTTGGCTTATCTACCACTTTAACAGCGAACTCATCTTCAGATAACAGTGCTTATGATGATGTCAGAATTCCAGGCCATTTCAATGTAGATATGAGTGGCTATTACCAACTTCATCCAGCCATCAAATTATTTACCAATATTCAAAATGTTAGTGATAGTAAATATCGTACAGCCTATGGTAGTGGTAGTTACTACATCAACGGCGGCCGCCTCGCCTCTGTCGGCGTAACGGTTAAATACTAAACGCCCCAAAGGACATATAAATTTTGAGGATCATGTCGTGACTGTGGCATGATCCTTTTTATATTCACATGATTAAAAATTCAAGGAACAGCTATGGGCCACCGTTTAAGTAAAATCTATACCCGTACTGGCGACTCAGGCACCACCGGTCTGGGTGATGGTTCACGTGTTGCCAAAGATGATTTACGCATTACCGCACTCGGCGATGTCGATGAACTGAATGCCACCATTGGTGTACTGCGCGCACAAATTGCCACCAGCACCATTCAGGACAAAGCCAGCTGGGATAAATCTTTAAGCCTGATTCAGCACTGGCTGTTTGATTTAGGCGGTGAAGTCTGTATTCCGGGCTTTACTCTGGTCCAACCGGTGTCAATCGAGTTTCTGGAAAACGACATTGACCGGATGAATGAAACCCTGCCGATGCTTAAGGACTTTATTCTGCCTGCCGGCACCTTGGCGTGTAGCTATGCCCATCAGGCCCGTGCTGTCTGCCGCCGTGCCGAACGTAGCGTGATGTCGGTGCATAGCCGTGACCAGAATATTCAGGCCACCTCTTTACAGCTCCTAAACCGTTTATCTGACTGGTTATTTGTGGCTTCACGCACCCTGCAACGCAGTGAAGGTGGCGCTGAAGTGCTGTGGCAAAAAAACATTAACGAAACGATTGAATAAAGCCGTCATTTTCATAGAAAAAATTGATGAAAATATGCGCTGATCTGACTTGTATAAATTTAAGATCAGCGCACAATAGCGCTGTCACATCCCGGTCATCTTAAAGGCTCACAATGAAACTTCCTCCCCAAACGCTGAGCCTGTTATGCGTATAATTGGACATCGTGGTGCCCGCGGCGAAGCCCCGGAAAATACCCTGGGCGGTTTTCAGTATATTCAGGATTTAGGCGTACGCGCCGTCGAGTTTGACGTACGTCAGCTCAAAGACCAGCAACTGGTCATTATGCATGATGATCATTTGATCCGGACCACCGGTCAGGACCGTCCGCTGTATGAATGCAGCACGCAAGATTTACATCATTATAATCAGGCCTATGGCTGGAAAAACTGGTCGAATTTTGAAATCACCCCGTATTTAAACCAGACCCTGGCCCTAATCCAGAACTTTGAACATATTGAAGTTGAAATTAAAGCCGTGGAAACCCAGGCACAGGCTGAACAGCTGACCCTGGCCTTGCACCAGCAGCTCAAAGGCTTTGAACATTCTGCTGTGATTACCAGTTTTGACCTGAAAATTCATCAGGCCTTACAGGCGCAGCAATCGACCTTTAAGCGCGGTTTACTGATTGAAGAAGATATTCAGGAACAGGCCATTGAACAGGCATTGCACTTTGGCTGCTGCCAGATTGGCTGGATGAATGAACTGGCGACCCCGCGTATGATTCAGGCCACCCAGCAAGCACAACTGGGGGTCAGTGTCTGGACGGTGAATGAAGTAGAACGTGCCAAACAGCTGAAAGATTTAGGCATTAACGGATTAATTACCGATTTTCCAAAACTAATGATGCAGCATATTTAATAGAAACAGATGCTCAATCAACCTGCATGTTACAGGCTGATTTTATATTGATTGAACTTCTATTTAGCGTTGATTGGCCTGAATCAGCATTAGCCCGCGCTCATCCAGCAAATATAAGGTTTTACCCTGTAACTGGAAGCGTTTGACCCGTTGCAAGGCATCCATCAAGTCGGCTTCCTGCGCCAGCGCATGATCACAACTATTATGCGTGGCACGGCTGTTCAGGCTTAAACGGCCCTGACTGAACTGCAGCTGATAGCGGCCGAAAAGAGAATTACAGCCGGTATTGCCCTGCAGATTCTGAAAACGGGAATTGAGCATTAAATACGGGCTGGCATGAAAATAACGTGCCTTTTTCCCCTGAATGGTTTGAATTTCCCAGCGAATATCCTGCAGACCATCGCTACTGCGTTTAACCGCTGCCGGTGCTTTTACCGCACGTGGCTGTGACTGGACTTTGGAGGCTGTAGAAGACGGCGGTGTGCTTTGACAGGCCGTAATGAAAACCACCGCGATCAAATACGGCAAAATTAAACTAATTTTACGGTATCTCATGTGATTGATTTCGCATTGATCAAGGATTTATCTTTATCATGCCGCAGCCTTCGATAAAATCAATGAAGCTTCAATCTTATTCTGTTACTGTTTAGTACAATACATCTGTACAATAATGCTAGTGACGCCGAAACGCGCATGCTAATATGCTCAAATCTTATTCCATACAAAAAGTAATGGATTAAGCACTTCTTTACACCTCCCCAGCTTTCAGGAGTACTGTTGGAGATGAATGCTCCCCTACCCAAAGCCCCAATTAACTGGGTTGCCGTTTTTGCTCTGGTGTTCTTGCCAATTGTCGCAATCATTGCCATCCCGTTATATGCTTACCACCATGATTTTAGCCTCGCAGCTTGGATCAGCATGTTTGTTTTACTTGGCGTTAGCAGCTTGGGTATTACAGCAGGTTATCACCGTTTATGGGCGCACCGTGCCTATGAAGCCACTTTACCTTTGAAAATCATTTTAATGATTATGGGCACCTTTGCCGTGCAGAACAGTATCCTGTTCTGGGCCTCAGGTCACCGTACCCATCACCGTCATGTCGATGATGTCGATAAAGATCCGTATTCCATCAATAACGGTTTCTGGTACGCCCATTTAGGCTGGATGCTGCGCGACTATCCGGCAGCAGAACCGAATTATAAAAATGCGCCAGATTTGCTGAATGACAAACTGGTGATGTTCCAGCATAAATACTATGTACCGTTAGTGATTCTGGTACATGTTGGCATTTTGCTGCCAATTGGCTGGGCTGTTGGCGACATCTGGGGTGTTTTACTTTTAGGCGGTTTAATGCGTCTGATTCTGAGCCACCATGTGACCTTCTTTATTAACTCGCTGTGTCATATGTGGGGCAAACGTCCATATACCGACGAAAATACGGCACGTGACAACTTCTGGCTGGCTATTGCCACTTGGGGCGAGGGTTATCATAACTATCACCATATCTTCCAGTACGATTACCGTAATGGCGTGAAATGGTGGCAATATGACCCGACCAAATGGTTAATCTGGAGCTGTTCGAAACTGGGGCTGGCAAAAAACCTGCGCCGTATTCCAAGCTTTAATATTAAAAAAGCGGAACTGGCGATGAAGTTCAAATATGCCGAGCAGGACCTGGCGGTATATGGCCACAATGTCAATGACGACATCAGCAGCGTCAAACAGCGTCTGGCACAAGAATATGAAGCCTTTACCCATACCCTAAATGACTGGGCCAAGTTAAAAGAGCAGGAAATTCAGGCCAAGAAATCGGCGGTGGCAGAAAAAATCCATCAAATGGATGACAAGCTGAAAGTTGAATTCCAGCTGGTGGAACAGCGTCTAACCCATCACCGGGAAACCCTGAACATTCTGATGCGCAACCTGAAAAAGAATCCGGTTTCACAATAATACCAAAGCCCTGCAAAAAGCCTCCTGATGGAGGCTTTTTCTATTCGGAAACACGACACTTTTCTCCAGCCAAGTTTGTTATAGTGAAGGCCTGTTCTGAATGGCTGTTCTGCAATGCAATTTAACTCGCGCTATCCTACCCTGCCTTCCCGTCTGTATCACCAGCAACAACCGCTGCCTTTAAAAGGCGCCAAAGCCGGGCATTTCAATGCAGCACTGGCCGATGAACTGCAATGGTCAAATGAAGACAAAGCACAGTGGGTCGAAATCTGTAGCGGCCAGAAAACATTTGCTGAATTTCCGGCATTGGCTATGGTTTATGCCGGGCATCAATTCGGGCAATGGGCCGGTCAGCTCGGTGATGGACGTGGTTTACTGATTGCCCAGATTGTTGACCAGCATCAGCAGACCATTGATCTGCATTTAAAAGGTGCCGGTGCCACTCCCTATTCACGGATGGGCGATGGTCGCGCGGTGTTACGCTCGGTGATTCGTGAATATCTGGCCGGTCATGCCTTAAATGCCTTGGGCGTACCTTCCAGTAATGCCGTGGGATTTACTTCATCCACCCAAGGGGTACAGCGTGAAAAACTGGAACCGGGTGCAATGATGTTACGTACCTCGGACTGTCATATTCGGCTGGGGCATTTTGAATGGATCAATCAATATCAGCCAGATTTACTGCCTGAATTTACCCAGAAATGTATCGAATGGCATTATCCGGAATGTCTGAAGGCCGAGCAGCCTGTTTTAGCTTTTGCCACGCAGGTGGTGCAGCGTACTGCAGTGATGATTGCCCAATGGCAGCTGGTTGGCTTTGCCCATGGGGTAATGAATACCGATAATTTAAATATCACCGGCTCTACCCTAGATTTTGGTCCTTACGGTTTTATGGAGCGCTTTCGCCCGAACTGGATCAACAACCATTCCGATTATCAGGGACGTTATACCTATCAGCAACAGCCGAGTATTGGGCACTGGAACTTGTGGACCTGGCTGAACAACCTGATTCCGCTTTGTCCCGCAGACGATGACCAGGAGCAATGGAAAACAGATCTGGCTCAATGTTTAACTCATTTTGAACCGACCTTCCTGGAACACTACAAGCATGGCTTAAACCAGAAAATGGGCTTACCCAGCTTCCATAAAGACAGCTTTGACTGCGCGATGGCTTTTTTAAGAATCTTGCAAAGCGAACAGCTGGACTACACCCAAAGCTTTATTCGCCTGCAACATAAAGACTATGAAGCGATTAAAGATGATTGCTTAGACCGTCGTCAGTTTGAAGCCTTCCTGACGCAATATGAGCGTATTCGTGAACATCAGGATACCGATGAACTGGATGCCGCCATGACCGCCGTCAATCCGCATTACATCCTGCGCAACCATATGGCGCAAAAAGCGATTGAACTGGCCGAGCGGGATGATTTTTCTGAAGTCGAGCGTTTATTTAGCCTGCTCAGCCAACCCTATACCCGGCAGACCGCGCTGGAAAAACCGGAAGATTTAGCGCCGCTGCCAAGCGATGTGCCTGAAGTGATGGTCAGCTGCTCGTCTTAAATTATCCACATTGGCCTGGTAAATTGTGGATAATTTCAGCATTATCCACAGAGCGCCCTTCAACCTAAATTGCGTATGGCTTTACATCCACTTGCGGCAAAAGTCGCTACTACCCTGCCTGAAGTCACAGTGACCCAACCCTTTGGTGAGGGTTGTGATGTGTTTAAAGTGCTGGATAAAGTCTTTATGTTGCAGTTCCATCTGCACGGACAAGCGGCCATTAATTTAAAAGTAGCGCCAGATCATGGTGCCATGCTGCGTGATATTTATCCGTATATTCGTAGCGGCTGGCATATGAATAAACAGCACTGGATTTCAGTGTATGAAGATGAAGAGCTGGATGAAGCTTTAATCGAAGATTTAGTGCTGAATTCTTATGCGTTGGTGGTGTCCAAACTCAAGAAACTGGATCGACAACGTATAGCGTTACTCAAAACTGTAGGCTCGCGTGTTTAGCTCGGGCAAAAACACAGAGATAAATCGTGCCCACAGTTTAATCCTGTCTCTCGTATGTAAAATCAGCGATTAAACTTTATATTTATCATTGAACAACTCAAAGGCTTTGCGCCACCCTGAATGTTCACTGCTGTGCTGGCTTTTTGCAATTAAATACTGCAATAGTGCTTTGATGGTGGCCACTGTATCGGAATTTAAACAGACAATAATCTGCTGTACACAGAAGTTGATCTGATGTTCCAGGCGGGAACTATCCTGGGTTTGTTCAAAATAGTGTATCGCGGGGGTGATATTGCGCTGAATTAAGCGTGCGACAAGCTCAGTATTGACGTGCATAGAAAAATTCCCAAAAGCGGGCTGCGGATTATACCGGAATTTTATTTACTTCAATTTTCAGGCTTATTAAAATTTACAAAATATTCTTGTTAAAAATTAAATTCATTTAAAAATTATAATATTAGAAATCCCCCCCTTTTATCTTGGTCTTATGCTTGATCAGTCTGTTGATTTATCACCATCCTGCCCCTAAATACTGCACAACCTACTCTCATAAAAAAAGCGAATAGGCACATATCTATTCGCTTTTTCACTCCGCATGAAATTAATCTTCCGGATATTCAAAACGGTAGCCAACCCCATACACTGCCTGAATCCACTCATGACGATTACCGGTTTCTGCCGCTTCGGAAATCTTGCGGCGCAGGTTTTTGATATGACTGTCAATCACCCGATCTGCAACATCAAAACTGTCCGGGTTAATATGATCCAGCAATTGGGCACGGGAATAGACCTGCCCGACATGCTCTAAAAACAGTTCCAGTAAACGGAATTCGGTTGGGGTCAGGTTCAGCGCTTTTTGCTGATACCAAATGCGTTGCTGGGCTTTATCCATCCGGAATAAATCATTGGTTTCCGGTTCAGCCTTGCGGTCTAAGCGGCGCAGCACTGCCTGCACACGTGCCACCAGTTCTTTCGGACTAAATGGCTTACAGATATAGTCATCTGCACCCATATTCAGGCCCAGCACCCGGTCAATTTCTTCGGTACGCGCCGTGACCATAATAATGGGTAAATCAGACTGCTCACGTACCTTACGGCAAATGGTCAGCCCATCCATACGTGGCACCATCAGATCCAGAATCATCAGGCTCGGTTTACGCTGCAAAAAGCTGTTATAGGCTTCTTGTCCATCATGAAACATACTGACCTCAAACCCAGCAGCTTCAAGATAGTCGCGGACCAATTGAGCGAGTTCAACTTCATCTTCAACCAGCATGACATGTTTCATGAATATCTTTTCCTTTTATTGTTTGGTCGGAATCGGGAAAGTCAGTTTGCAGCGCAAGCCACCCAATGGCGAATGCGCAAAACTCAGCTGGCCACCCATGGCCTGCGCAATTTTAGCAGACAGCGCCAGACCTAAACCGGTACCGCCAGTGCTCCGCGTACGCGAATCATCCACCCGGTAAAAACGCTCGCCTAAACGGGCTAGCTGTTCATCGGTCAGGCCAAATGGACTGTCATCGACATAGACACTCCATTCTGTTGCCGTCTGCTCACTATGAATATGAACCTGCCCACCGGCCTCAGTATAACGAATACTGTTCGCAATCAAGTTCACCATAATTTGTTTAAAGCGGTCTATATCTAATTGTAAAGGCACAGCTTCACCTTCTAGACGCACGCTTAACTCGGCCTGTTCAAACTTCGGCCGGAAATTCTCGACTTCCTGTTCAATCACCTGCCAAGGGTTGATTGAGGCCAGATAGAATTTCAGCTGCATGGCTTCGGCCTGCGCCAGATCAGCCAGGTCCTGAGTCAGTTTTTTCAGGCTGCTGACCTGACGCATCATTGCATCTAAGTGTTCCGGTGTAGCTTTACGGATACCATCCTGCATAGCCTCAATTTGGGCCTGTAACACTGCCAGCGGGGTTTTTAATTCGTGTGAGGTATCAGCCACCCACTGCCGGCGTGAGGTTTCATGCTGATCTAAAATGACTGCCAGCTGATTCAGCTCTGTAGATAAATCACCGAGTTCATCATTACGGTTTACTTTCACCTGATACTGATAATTGCCTTTGGTCAGTTCACGGGTCCCATTGAGCAGACGCTGAATCGGCTTTTTAAAATAGGTCGCCAATAACCAGGCCACCAGTAAACTGGCAATAAAGGACAGACCATAAATCAGCAGCAGATAACGCTTTTGTTCGCTAAAGAAATTAATGCTGAGTGCGTCATCCTGATCCAGCACCGGTTTTAAACCCAGATAGCCGACCACCTGATTGTTCATTAAAATCGGGCGATACGACATTTGTCCTTCTGCCGGCTCACCGACCACAAACTGGCGTTTGGCATCATATAAAGCCAGACGCGAGCTAAGACCCAAACGGTCCGGCATGGAAATAAACTGTTTTTTGCCATCCGATTGTGGCTGATTCGGACGCGGATTCTGGGCACTGCCCTGATTAACCCGGGTGGTATTCTGCTGCGCGCTTAAAGGAAATTTCAGGCCTTCAAAGGGACGGTACTCGGAAGGCAGATTCATTTCCAGCCATTTTAGTTCCTCCTGCGAGGCCTGGCGTTTCTGCGGATCTGGTTCAGCCAGCGTTGGCGCCACATTCATTAAGGTATGTTCTTCAAAATAACGCTGCTGCAAGGCAATATCGTACTGACGGCGCAACCACCAGCGCGACAGGCGGTCATAATCTTCCGGGCCGGCCTGTCCTTCAATTTGCAGGATTTGCGCCTGAATGGCATTACCCCAATCATGATAGACACCATACACACCGGCCAGATTATGAATCACATGATCCAGCTTCTGCATTTCGACATCGGCCACGTATTTGGTGAAATTGCGTTGCATATTCCAGTGCAGCACCCACAGGCTGACCGTGGAAATGACCAGCGCGGTCAATAGCACAGTCAAAAACAGGCGCAGGGCGATTGGAATCCGGCGTATTTTCAAAACACTCATCTCAATTTTTCTTTTATTTCACTATTGTAGCGAACAGTGTCTGAAAAAACTCTCCATTGTTTCTTCATCTTTATTATTTATTCTTGTCGCAGTTAAAGATAACTGTATCGCGGATCTGTGTGGAGACAATAATCATGAAAACGATGACAAAAATTGCGCTTGTTTCAGTGGGTTTACTCAGTGTCGGGACACTGACAGCCTGTCAGTCAACCAATAGTACAGCAACGCAGGAACGTGAAGGTCGTATGGCTCACTCCATGCACGGCAAACATGCACGCCTAAGCCCGGAACAGCGTGAACAATGGCAGCAGCTGCGTACTGAACGCCGCCAGATGATGCAGCAGATCAAAACGGCCTGTGAAGACAAAGCTACCGGACAGGTGGTTCAGGTCAAAGCCGGTGAAAAAACCGTGAATGGGACCTGTACCCTGGTGTTTACGCCGGAACGCCAGCAGCTTAAACACAGCCGTGAACATCGTCCAATGCGTGGCGATGTACGCCAGTTTAAACAGCATGCTGCTCAGACAGGTGCCTTAACCGATGCCAAACGTGCCGAACTGGTGAAACAGTATGATCAGCGCCTGGCACAGCGTCAGGCCCGTCAACAGGCTATGGCCAATGCCTGTAACGGCAAAACAGCCGGTCAGACTGTCCAGATTAAACTGGGCGACAAATCGGTCAATGGTCAATGCAGCTTACGTTTTAAACCGAATACCGCTGTGACCATTCCGGCCAAAGTGGCTTAAGCGAAGTCAGCAAATAAAAAAGCGCATGGTGCGCCTTTTTTATTGGACATATCTGTTTACGTTTTTGACTATTTGTCCACTTCCTATACCGATAAATCTGTTTACACTCAATACACTTAGCTATTTCAAGTTAAAAATCTTTGACTTTACAGTCACCAAGAAAAGCCATTGAAATGCTTGTACCCAATTAGAAGATGTTGCACGATTAAAACATTCAAGATGCGCCTGTGAAGGCGCGTGAACTCACTGATTTAGGATTATAACCGCTGGTTAAACCAGTATTGAGGAACCCGATATGCCACAATACAAAGCGCCACTACGTGATATGCAATTTGTTTTGCATGAATTATTAAATGCTGAAGAACATTATGCAAAACTCCCTGCATTCTCTGGAAACGTAAGCCGTGAGTTGGTTGACCAATATTTAGAAGCTGCTGCTGACTTCTGTGAAAATGAATTATCTCCTTTAAACCAAGTGGGCGACCGCGAAGGCTGTACCTGGAACGATGGTGTAGTCACCACGCCGACTGGCTTTAAAGAAGCGTATCAAAAATATATCGAACTGGGTTTCCCGTCTTTATCTGCCGAAGAACAGTACGGCGGTCAGGGTTTACCAAACTCTCTGGGCATTACCATTTCTGAAATGGTCGGTACCGCAAACTGGGCTTGGGGCATGTATCCGGGTCTGTCTCATGGTGCAGTACGTACCCTTGAGCACCACGGTTCGCAAGAACAAAAAGATACCTATCTGCCAAATCTGGTATCAGGTGTCTGGACCGGGACCATGTGTCTGACCGAATCTCATGCCGGTTCTGACCTCGGTATTATCCGCACCAAAGCAGAACCAAATGCGGATGGCAGCTATGCAATCTCTGGCGAGAAAATCTTTATCTCTGCCGGTGAGCACGACATGGCCGAGAACATCATCCATATCGTTCTGGCGCGTTTACCAGGCGCACCGAAAGGCACCAAAGGTATTTCACTGTTCATCGTACCGAAATTCAACCTGAATGCCGATGGTTCAATCGGTGAGCGTAATGCAGTGCGTTGTGGCTCGATCGAACACAAAATGGGGATTCACGGTAATGCGACTTGCGTGATTAACTTTGACAACGCCAAAGGTTACTTGATTGGACCTGAAAACCGTGGTCTGAACTGTATGTTCACTTTCATGAACACGGCGCGTATCGGTACTGCAGTACAAGGTCTGTCTGCATCTGAATCTTCATTCCAGGGCGCTTTGGCGTATGCAAAAGACCGTCTGGCCATGCGTTCACTGTCTGGTCCGAAAGCGCCAGAAAAAGAAGCCGATCCGATTATTGTGCATCCAGCAGTACGTAATATGCTGTTGACCCAAAAAGCATTTGCTGAAGGTGGCCGTGCGCTGGTTTACTTATTGGCTCAATATGCAGATGTGGTTGAGCAGGCTGCTGAGGAAGAAGACCGTAAATTTGCCGACAACATCCTGTCTTTATTGACACCAATTGCCAAAGCCTTCCTGACCGAAACCGGTTCAGAAGCTGCAAAACACGGTGTACAGGTGTTTGGTGGTCACGGCTTTATTTCCGAGCACGGTATGGAGCAGATTGTACGTGATACGCGTATTTCTTGCCTGTACGAAGGTACTACTGAAATTCAGGCACTTGACCTGCTTGGCCGTAAGGTTCTGGGTACGCAAGGCGCGATGCTGAAAGACTTCACCAAGATCATTCACAAATTCGCAGAAGCCAACAAAGACAATGCCGGCATGAAAGAGTTTGTTGAACCGCTGGCCGCGCTGAACAAAGAATGGGGCGACCTGACCATGCAAATTGGTATGCGTGCGATGCAAAACCCTGAAGAAGTCGGTGCTGCAGCAGTCGATTACCTCTACTTCTCTGGCTATGTGACACTGGCTTACCTATGGGCACGTATGGCACTGGTTGCACAAGAAGCCTTGGCTGCGGGTACTACCGATGTCGACTTCTATAATGCCAAAGTGACCACTGCACGCTTCTACTTCAAGAAGATCCTGCCACGTGTACGCTCGCATGTTGACGTGATTGCGACTGGCCTGGATCCATTGATGGCGCTTGATGCTGAACACTTCGCCTTCTAATGCACGTGATGTGTAGTAACTTGTAATGGATGTAAAAAGGACGGCCAGCTGTTGGCGGTCCTTTTTCTCTATTTATCGCGCTATATTAACCTTTCGTCGTCTAATCAATTGAAAGCTCATCGTTTAGACTGACCTGATCACTATGAATAAACAAGAAACAGGTGAAATGAACTATGCCAATTTATAACGCACCGCTTGCCGATATGAAATTCATCCTGAATGATGTCTTCCAAGCAGAACAATTCTGGCAAAATAACGAAAATCTCGCCCACCTCGATGCTGCAACCGCAGAAGCTATTCTTGAAGAAATGGCCAAATTTACCCAGAACGTTACCCTGCCCTTAAACCGCACTGGTGATGAAGAAGGTGCTCAATATAACAATGGCAGCGTAACCACACCGGCCGGTTTTAAAGAAGCATTCAAGCAATATGCCGAAGGCGGCTGGATTGGCCTGGGTGCCGATGAAGAATGGGGCGGTCAAGGCATGCCAAAAATGCTGACCGTTCTGTCAGATGAAATGATTTTTGCCACCAACCCGTCATTCATGCTGTATCCACTGCTGTCAGTCGGTGCGGGCATGGCACTGAGCAGCTATGCTTCTCAGGAACAGAAAGAAACCTATTTACCAAAAATTTATTCAGGTGAATGGTCTGGCACCATGTGTCTGACTGAACCACATGCCGGTACCGATTTGGGGATTATTAAAACCAAAGCGGAACGCAACGAAGATGGCAGCTATAACATTACCGGGACCAAAATCTTTATTACCGGTGGTGATCATGACCTGGCTGAAAACATCATTCACCTGGTACTGGCCAAAACCCCAGATGCACCTGCCGGTTCACGCGGTATTTCGCTGTTTATCGTACCGAAATTCCTGGTCAATGCCGATGGTTCACTCGGTGAACGTAACCCGGTTGGCCCAGGCTCTATCGAACACAAAATGGGGATTAAAGCCTCTGCCACGTGTGTCATGAACTTTGATGGTGCCAAAGGCTATCTGGTCGGTAAAGAAAACGAAGGCCTGGCAGCCATGTTCGTGATGATGAACTATGAACGTCTGTCAATGGGTATTCAGGGTTTAGGCGCCTCTGAATTTGCTTACCAGAATGCAGCACAATATGCGACTGACCGTTTACAGGGCCGCAGCGCTTCAGGTGTACAATCACCAAACAAACCGGCTGACAGCATTTTAGTACATGGCGATGTACGTCGTATGCTCTTGAATGTGCGTGCCAACAACGAAGCATCACGTGCCTTTGCAGTCTATGTCGGCCAACAGCTGGACATCACCAAATTCTCGACTGATGCAGACGCGGTGAAAAAAGCCAATGACCGTGTGGCGCTGCTAACGCCTATTGCCAAAGCCTATTTAACCGATACCGCTTTCCAGGCAACACTGGATGCGCAAATGTGCTTCGGTGGTCATGGCTATATCCGTGAATGGGGCATGGAGCAATGTGTACGTGATTTACGTATTGCGCAAATTTATGAAGGTACCAATGGCGTCCAGTCACAAGATTTAATTGGCCGTAAAACCATTAAATGTCAGGGCGCCTATATTACAGAATATATTGCTGAAATCCGTGACTTTGCCAACCAGTTAGATGCCGATCTGAACTTCATTAAAGATGCGACCTTAGATGCAGCCACAGAAGTCGAATCGGTAACGCAATACATTCTGAATGCGGCGTCTGAAAATGCAGAATTCCCGAATGCAGCAGCGGTCGATTATTTACACGCGGTTGGTCTGCTCAGCTTTGCCTATATGTTTGCCCGTATTGCCCAAGCAGCGCAGGCCAAACAGGGTGAGTTCTATCAGAACAAGCTGGCATTGGGTCTGTACTTTGTACAACGTATTCTGCCAGAGCTGGAAATGCGGATTACCCGTATCAAAGCCGGTTCTGATGTGATCATGAAATTCTCGGAAGATTATTTCACTCATCAGGCTTAAGCTTTTTATCTCTCAAAAACGCCTGCACTGTCAGGCGTTTTTTTATAGCATCCATGTTTTCCTGCTGTTTTTACACCACTTTTCCTGTAGTTGTGCACAGTTTTTGCATGAGTTTTTCTTATTCATTCAGCAGAATCAGGAGGAGCATATGACAGCACGGCATCCCAAAGTAGAAAAAATAGAAACCCTCCTCGACCGGTTGGGTAATCTGGCCGTTGAAAGTTTTCACTATATTGCCCTGTTCGTGATTGGCTGTATGGTGATCTGGTCGGCCGGCCATACTGTGGTCGATATTCTGACCGTCAAACAATATGCCACGATTGATGATATTTTACTGCTGTTCATTTATTTGGAGCTCGGTGCCATGGTGGGTATTTACTTTAAAACCAACCACATGCCAGTACGCTTCCTGATTTATATTGCCATTACCGCCCTGACCCGGCTGCTGATTTCCGATATCCAGCACGACCATAAAGCGGATATTGACCTAGTAATTATTACCGGTTCGATTCTGATTCTAGCCTTTGCGATTCTGGTGGTACGTTTTGCCTCCTGGAATTATCCATCGGTAATTCGGGATAAACACAGTGAAAAACCGTTGCCACAAGGCAAGACCCCACGCCCGGAAGATGATGAACTGGCCTAAACACCAAAATCACATCCATCATTCAAATCTGAAGAACAAAAAGCGCGCCTGGATACCACTACGGCGCGCTGATTTTTGAGTGAAGATTCACCGGATCATCAGTTTGGTTCAAATAGTTTTCCTTAGCGCTGGAGCGCTCCGGATGATCTAACGGTTTGGCACCAAAATATAACGACCATTTTCATAAATCCAGTAGCTGCCATTTGGCGGAGCCGGCAAACCTAAACGGCGCCAGTCAGTAATGATGGTCTGCGTGCTGCTTTCAATCCGGGCCACATTCGGGTCACCATTGACCCAGCTATAACTTTGCGAATTCTGGTAAATGGTGGTGGGCGCCTGATATTGAATACTGATGCCCGGACGTACCGGTTGATGGCCCCATTGCGGACGTGGTGGATAATATTGTGGTGGCCTGTGCTGCGGATAAGACGGGCGATGCTGTGGATAATGCTGCGCATGCGATTTTCGCTCCACACCCTGATAACTGGCCCAGCGATTGGTATCGGCCAGCGATAATGTCGAGATGGCAGACAATCCAATGCCTAACCATAAACCTGCTTGTATTCTTTTCACTACCCGACTCCCAAACATCAGCCTATTGATTTTACTATAAAACAGGATTAAGGATAAAAAATGAACATGCATGCTTTATACAAGTTTTTTAGATGAATGGCGGTAGATCGGCCGTATTTCTCAGTGAAAATAATGGCCTACTTTTATGCTACACTCGCTTTTTTTCATACTAGGTTCATGCTTGTGTCTGATTTAAGTTTTGATCGTCTTTATGAATATTTCTGCAAAGTACCCAGTGTTCAAAAAAACTTGATCGATGCCTATGGCACAGATGGTGCTCAGGCATGGTGGTTTAAATTTCAGATTAATGTAGCACACCCACTGGCCTGGCAAACCGTACAGGAACTGGGTCATGTGCTGAACTATATTTCCAAGAATGAACGTTTGCCAACGCAGTTTTTACCGGTATCGCCACCACCTTATATGAATGGTGAAGCCAAAGATTTCCTGTCTTGGGTGATCCAGTGTAATCATGCCGATTTCCCGCCCGATGTGGTCTGCGACTGGCTGGAAGCGCGTTTGCCGAATCCGGTTGAAGATGAAAGCCAGTGGAAAATTAAAACCGACCTGAGCGAGCTGGATGAGCTGTCTGATAAAGATCTGGATGAACTGGTACCACCGAATCCGGGGCAAAACTAAGCGTTAAACCTTAGTACTGACCTCTCCCTGACTCGCTCCTAGAAGGTTAAGGAAAAGCGTATATCCCTAACCTTCTCTTACGAGGAGGAGAAAAAGCTATTGTTCCTAACTCTCTTGCAAGGAAGGGGAAAATCGCTTCTTGTAGTGGTCAACAAATATTGGACACAGTTTTAAGTTTTTGTTCAGCCTCATAAGGACTGACCCCTTGATTAAAATGATGTGGTCGGATGCGGTTGTAGTACTGCATTAAATAAAAACCAATGTCTGCTTTGGCTTCTTGAATGGAATGGTAACCAAGTTTTGGGATCCATTCCGTTTTAAGAC
>NZ_VOXS01000021.1:0-32872 GCF_013420655.1 Acinetobacter sp. Q186-3
AATCGTTTAAGTTCTTTATCCGACATAGACACCAACATATCAAACCGTCCGCTAAGAAAATTGCAAAAGTGCATATTCTAAAAGCGGACATTTTTACTTTGGAGAAACCGGACATTTCTACTTTGGGTTTACATTTATATTTCGTATAATCGCCATTATGTTAAATGGGGGGGATTGAGACCTGTGTAGCAACTTTAAGCCAGTTGCTATGCATCCAAATACAGATTGCACCTCATATTCAATTTATAAGAATTTTAGGTTTTAGACAGCACTCTTTAATCAAGTGTTTGTACACCACCACCATTTACAAATAAGGTTTGTCCAGAAACCCATGATGAAATAGGTGAGGCAAAGAATAACACAGCTCTCGCGATATCTTCGGGTTCACCTAATCGTTGTAATGGTGTGTGAGAAAGCATTGTTTTTTCAATCTCAGGCTTCAGTACTTTTTCTAGTGCTGCGGTACGAATCGCTCCAGGACCTACAGCATTAATACGTATATTTGGACCAAAATCATGTGCCAAATTAGCGACCATATGGTTTAAAGCAGCTTTTGATGATGCATATCCACTCATAGCAGGGCTTTTGTTAATTGAACTCATAGAGCTGATATTTATGATTGAGCCATCACCCGCTTTATTCATATGCGGTGCGACGAGTTGACACAATCGCCAAGCAGCAAACACATTAAGCTGAAAATCACGTTCTATAGTATCTACGGTAATTTGATCAGGAGATTCACGGCCACCGCCACCTCCTCCAGCATTGTTCACTAAGATGTGAATGTGACCAAAAGTTTCGATTGTTTTATTCACTGCATTGACCAATTGATCATCTTGCAGAATATCGCATGCAACATATTCTATGTTGCGTCCAGTTAGCTTCTTGATCTCTTCAGCTGTATGTTTAGCTGCTTCTAAATTTAAATCGGCAATCATAACGTCCGAGCCTGCTTGTGCAAGAATGAGAGCGCTGGCTTTCCCAATACCTGCTGCACCGCCTGTTACAAGTGCTATTTTATTCGTCAGTGATAATAAACTTGGTGGCATCATTTTGATTTATTTCCATTTGTATATTAAAACTCGAAATATTTAATTTTTATACTGCGTAGCTTTATTTTGAGTTCAAAATCCTAAATCTACCGTATCATTTTGAATTGCAGGTATTTACAGTTTTCCCTTGTTCAACTGAATTGATAAAGCTTCCAATCAGCAATTCACTTTGTCTTAAAGAGTCACGATGATCTCCATTCTTGACCGGGTGAAAGGCAATAGGTTTTTGATTCTTACATACTTGCTGATAGTAAGCATAAGTACCACGGTAATCTACAAGCTGATCTTTATCACCTTGTACAATTAAAAGCGGCACAGTAGGTGTCATATTCTCAATAGACTGTTTTTTTAAATAATTTGTCAAAGGTGTCAAATTTACATTCGGTTTAAAGACTGTTTTAGGTGCTGCTTTTAGATCAGATTGTAATTCTGACAAACAGCGATTACGTGCATAATTAAGAATTTCCCCCATCTCTGAACTAACTAAATTTGCTGGAGCTAGGCTAGGATCTGCTGCTTCTGCTCCCAGAAGTACGACTGGGAAAAATGCGGCAACACTTGTTTCAATTTGAGAATGGGTTGCTACGTATTCAGCGATTCCTTGGTATTGATAGCCACCCGGTGCGAGTGCAATTGCCCCACGCAAATTAAATTCAGGTGCATCTTTCTGACCGTCCGCTGCAACCTTCAGAGATGCTGCACCGCCTTGACTATGCCCCATTACATACCAGTTTTTACTAAATTTATAAGGCTTTAAAAGGTGGGTCGCCCGTACGGCATCAACGACAGTGTGCAACTGACTTTGTGCATTCATATATGGATGTCCACCTGGAGTACCTAAACCCTGATAATCAGGTGCGACGACTGCATATCCGCGGGCAAGCCAGGCATTTAGTGCTTTCGCAGCAATTTGTTGATAGACATGGACTGGGCCGCCGACATAATCTCCAGAAGGCGCACAAGTATCTGCTACACCAGTTGTACCATGAGCCCAAGCAAGAACAGGCCATCCCCCTTTGGGTACTTTACCTTTAGGCAGTAAGAGATATCCTGAAGTCACAATTGGTTCAGACTGTACTCCGCGACTACGGTAAGTGATTAAGAACCGCTGTGAAGCATTGGTAAATAGATCAATACTCTCTTCTTGTATGGATAAGATTGTTCCTGGCATTTTGCTAGAGATATTAGATGTTTGGACTTTGCCATTATTGAGAATGACAGGAGAGGCTATTGCATATGTTGAATTTAAGCATAGACAGCTTACGACCAATTTTAGAATGGGATGTTTAATTTTCATCACTGGCACCATCTTTCTTTTTTATAATCTCATTTTTAATGTATCAGCTTTATCTAGTTTTTTAAACAAAGTCTTAAAAATTCGGTATGAGCCTAAGTTTTTAGAGTAATGGCTGAAGGCTTCTACAAAGATTATAAAATTTTTCTAAAATTAACATAATACACGTTATACGAAATACTATTTTTTATTCCATATAAATCATAACCTTATCGTATGGTAAAAAGCTCAGGCACGGATACTTGGGCTTTGTTAATAATTTAACATGTTCCACGCTTATTATTTAATCACTGTTCCACGCTTTTAATGTGGCAAACTGAACAAAAGCATCTTACTTGCCCAAAATCATCTGTAACACAAACTTGGAACCAATAAAGCCAAGCGCCAGCAAGAAGAAGCCAATAATGGTAAAGCGAATGGCTTTCTGGCCACGCCAGCCAAATTTATAACGGCCCAACAGCAGCGCGCCATAGATAAACCAGGAAATAATACTAAAGGCAGTCTTATGCGCTAAGTGCTGGGCAAAGAAGTTATCAATGGTTAGGAAACCAAAACCCAATGCCAGCGTCAGCAGGATAAAGCCGGCAATCAGCATATCAAACAGCAGCTCTTCCATGGCTTGAAACGGTGGCAGCAAATTCACCCAAATCCGGCGTTTCTGTTTGTTTTTCAGCTCCCGGTTCTGAAACCAGAGCAAGACCGCATGAATGGTGGCCATCAGCAAGACCGCATAGGCCGATAACGACAGTAGGATATGAATATCCAGACCTAAAGAATTGTTTTCGACAAACAGGTTTAAACCGCTAAAGGAATGCCCCAGAATCAGGCCGGTTGCGGCCACTGGAATCCCAATCAGGTTTAGCGCAATCACCGGCCGGTAAGTACTAAACAGCACACTTAATAACAGCATTAAGCCTGAGGTAAAGGACATCAGGTTAAACACGTTATAGTTAATGCCCATCGGCAGCAGCATGTCGTTATACAGCACAGCGGCGTGCAAACATAAACCCAAGCCCAGCACAATACCAATAAACCAATGGTTTGGAGCACGCTTGGACATTAAATGCATAAATAAATACCAGAACGAAGTGGTATAAGCGATTAATGCCAGAATCGTGTAAACCAAGGGGAGACTGCTCATGTCAAACCTTTTTCAGGATGATGAATATTCATTTATATAAATTCGATGCGAACTACAGTATCCTATAGCATCTTATGCATAAATTTTCTATTTTAAGAAACATTTTTTTGCTGATGGCTATTTTAAGCGGATTTTGCAATGTTTGATACCTTAACAGAACGACTCACGCAGAGTTTAAGAAATGTTACTGGCTCAGGGCAGCTAACCGAAGACAATATTAAAGATACGTTACGTGAAGTACGTATGGCACTTCTTGAAGCCGATGTGGCGTTACCTGTAACTCGTGAATTCATCGCGAAAGTTAAGGAAGAGGCATTAGGTCAGGAAGTGATGACACAGTTATCACCGGGTCAGGCATTCGTTAAAATCGTTTATGACGAATTAACCAAAATGATGGGCGAGGCCAACGAGAGCCTTGACCTTGCAGCAAAACCACCAGTGGTGGTGCTTCTGGCCGGTTTGCAGGGTGCGGGTAAAACCACCACGGCAGCCAAGCTGGCACGTTTCTTACAGGAACGTCAAAAGAAAAAAGTGGCGATGGTGTCTGCCGACGTTTATCGTCCAGCGGCAATTAAACAGCTGCAAACAGTGGCCGGGGATGTCGGTGCGATTTTCCTGGAATCGAATGCCAATGAACGCCCGATTGATATTGCCAATCGTGCCATTGAGCAGGCAAAAATCCAGTTTGCCGATGTGTTAATTGTCGATACCGCCGGTCGTCTGCATGTCGATGATGACATGATGGACGAAATTAAAGCGCTGCATGCAGCGATTAACCCGACTGAAACCCTGTTCGTGGTTGATGCCATGACCGGTCAGGATGCGGCCAATACTGCCAAAGCCTTTAATGATGCCTTGCCATTAACCGGTGTCATTCTCACCAAAACGGATGGTGATGCGCGTGGTGGTGCGGCGCTGTCGGTGCGTGCCATTACTGGCAAGCCAATCAAATTCCTGGGGATGGGTGAAAAACTCGATGCCCTCGAGCCATTCCATCCGGAACGTGTGGCACAGCGTATTCTGGGCATGGGTGATGTGCTTTCTCTGGTCGAAGAAGTTGAACGCAAAATCGACAAAGAAAAAGCCGAAAAAATGGCGAAAAAACTGCAAAAAGGCGGCAGCTTCAACTTTGAAGACATGCTGATGCAGTTTGAGCAAATGAATAAAATGGGCGGTATGATGGGCTTCCTGGACAAGCTGCCGGGCATGAGTAACTCTGGTATTCAGGATGCGATTGCACAGGCGAACCCAGAGAAGCAGGTGAAAAAGATGGAAGCCATCATCCAGTCGATGACCGTCAAAGAACGCCGTAATCCGGACCTGATGAACCCAAGCCGTAAAAAACGTATTGCGGCCGGTTGTGGTATGGATGTGTCTGAAGTCAATAAACTGATTAAACAGCATGCGCAAATGGCCAAAATGATGAAGAAATTTGCCAATCCATCAGGTATGGCAAAAATGATGAAATCATTGGGCAATCTGCAAAAGCAGTTTGGCGGTGGTGGCGGTATGGGTCCGCTGTTCGGTGGTAAAGAACCGAAAAAATAAGGGATTCAAAACAACAAGGCGCCGGGTGCGCCTTTTTGTTGCTCTCCATTTTTAAGTCATTCAAGCGAACGTGCTGCGGTGATCTTTAAGAAAACCCAACAGACGCTTACCCGAAAGCCGCGCTGTTTCGGGCACACTGATGTGCATCAGGAACGAACAGCGAGCACAACAATGGCACAAATTTATGTGGTACATGGCTATACCGCCAGTCCGGATGAAAACTGGTTTCCCTGGATTCAGGAATATGCCGACCAGCAAAAAGCCAGTCTGAAAGTGTTAAGACTCGATCCATCGCCAACGCCAACTCTGGAAGTGTGGAAGCGGCAAATGGATGAGCAGATCGATGAGATTGACGAAAATACCATTTTCATTGCCCATAGTCTGGGCTGTATTGCCACTTTGCACTTTCTGACCAAGAAACTGAAAACCCAGAAAATTAAACAGGTGGTGCTGGTGGCCGGCTTTAATGGCCGTTTGGGCCGGCTGGACGAGGTCAATCCTTTTATTGATGCCTGTAAAATTGATTTTGACTTGCTAAAACGCCAGATTGCGCATCGGGTGGTGATTTACTCAGCTGGCGATGACCGGGTGCTGCCAAAATTTAGTCTGGAGCAGGCGCGCAGTCTGGATGCCAAAGCCATTGAGGCACAGCATCAAGGCCATTTTATTGACTCTCAAGGCTGTACCGAACTGGTGGAAGTCTGGCAGGCGATACTGCCTCATATTATTGTGGAATAAGCGGTGTGGACTCATTGGCCGTGGAATAATGCTGGATATAGCGCTGCAAACCTTTCAGCAATAAGTCCTGCTCCACTAGTGGTTGGTAATGTTGCAGGAATTTGGCAAACAGCGGCGCATCACCCCCAGTCAGCACCAGTTGCCGCGGGGATTGCTGCATGACATATTCAATACTGCTGAGCAGTCCCAGTAAAATACCATGATGCACAGCATCCAAGGTATTGGTGCCGGGGCTTAGGTCATCAAAGGCTGCTTCCGGAATCCGAATGCCTTTGGTGTGCTGGATTAACGAATCACGCTGCAAATATAGGTTGGGCAGAATATAACCCCCCAGATGCTGATGGCCTTGAGTCAGATCAATGGTCAGCGCGGTGCCGCAGCTAATCACGCATAAATCTTTATCGGCTTCAGCTACGGCCAGTACCTGCAGCCAGCGGTCAATCCCCAGCTGCTGAATATCATAGCCGCAGCTCAGGCCGGCATATTCGGCCTGTACCCGTGCAAAAATCACCGGAATATTCAGGAATTTTAAAATCTGCTGAATCCGTTCATTATTTTTCTGGTCCTGCACCGAAGATACCCCGACATGGGTCAGGTTCAGGCTTTTAAAATGCTGGATCAGGCCCAGCAGTAAATCGGCCGGAGATTGCAGATGCAGTTCAGCGGCATGTTCTACAATCTGCTGATGTTCGGTAATCCAGTATTTGAGCCGGGTATTGCCAATATCTAACCATAAATTTTTCATGTGCTGCGCTCACTGTCCCGACATTTGCGGGCGTAAACGGCCCTGATAAAACACTTCAACGCCAGAGGCAGTTTCAATCTGAATTGCGCCATCATCCTGAATGCCTAAAAACAACCCCTGGGCCACACCGCCATGATGTTCAAATTCTACCGGCTGTTGCTGAAAAGCGGCATGATGATTAAAACGTGAAGCCAGTTGATAGCTGTTATGGTTAAACCATTCTTGTGCCTGCTGAATGGCCAGATACAGCTCGGCAATCAGCTGAATTCGGGAAATATCATTTAGGCCCAATTCGGCCAGGGAAGTGGCGTGCTGATCAATCTGCTCGGCCGGAATTGGCGCCAGATTAATCCCCACCCCGACAATGACCTGCTGGGTCGACAGGGGCTCAATCAGAATACCGCCCCATTTGCCTTGCGGGCTATATAAATCATTCGGCCACTTCACCTGCAGGTTCAGCTGGCGCAGGCTTGGCATCTGCAAAATATTTAAGGCAATTTCCAGGGCTAAACGGCCATCTACGGGTGTTCGTAAATTTAGCAATGTGCTTAAATAGACGTTTCCTTCTGGGGACACCCATTGCCGTTGGCGTTGTCCTCTGCCTTGTGTTTGTCGGGCGCTACAGACCAGAACGCTCTGTAATCCTTTTTGAGCAATCTCGCGTACATCATCATTGGTTGATGTAGTCACAGGTTTTAAAATGAGGACTTCAGGAAGCTGTCCGGCTTCGCTGAGCTGTTGTTGTAACTGTCGAGTCTCTACATCCATATGAATCTGAGAATAGTGGAATATAATTTATGGAGTTAATCATATATTTACTGATTGGCGCAATTGCCGGATTTGCTGCGGGTCTGTTCGGGGTGGGCGGTGGCTTAATTATTGTGCCAATTTTGTACATTGTATTTACCCAGCTGAATTATGATCCTAGCGTGATTATGCATATGGCGGTCGGGACTTCACTGGCGACCATTATCGTAACTTCGATCAGTTCGGTCACGGCGCACCATAAAAAAGGTGCGGTGATGTGGAATGTGTTTCGCAATTTGGCGCCCGGCCTAATTCTGGGTGCATTTTTTGGCGCCGGGATTGCCGATTTAATGTCGGGGCAGGGCTTGCAGCTGGTAATTGGTTTCTTTGCGGTGTGGGTGGCCTATCGCATGTTCCGTGGTTCAAATACCCCGGTTGATCCTTCACGTCAGTTGCCTTCAACCGGTGCGCAAATGCTGGCTGGCGGCGGAATTGGGATTGCCTCGGCCATTTTCGGGATTGGCGGCGGTAGCTTAACCGTACCGTTCCTGAACCGTTGTGGTGTGGTGATGCAAAAAGCAGTTGCCACTTCGGCGGCCTGCGGTTTGCCGATTGCTATTGCTGGTGCATTAGGTTTTGTCTGGTTTGGCCAGCAGTCTGAGGTGAGCGTGCCGAATACCTGGGGCTATGTACATTTATATGCCTTTATTGGCATTAGCGTGATGAGCTTTATTACCGCCAAGCTTGGCGCAAAAGTTGCACATATTTTGTCACCGGCCATGCTAAAAAAATGTTTTTCAGGTTTGTTGACCACCGTCGGTCTGTATTTTATTTACCAGGGCTTTAGCGCTTATTTTTAAGCGCTTGATGGTGTGGTTGAAAATTGGCTATAGCGACAGAAAATTGTCGGACAATGTCATGGAAATTTGGTCGCTAAGCCAGTAAAAAAGACAATAAGAAAGACCCGCTGCAACTGCGCGCATGGTATAAAAATAACACAGGAACAGTATGCAACAACAAGAAACAGACAGTCTATCTGAACAGATTGCAAAACATATCGGCGAGCAGATTATTAGTGGCGAGCTGGTAGAGGGCGAGCGCATTCAGGAACTGCGTATTGCCAAAGAGCTGGATGTCAGTCGCGGTTCGGTGCGTGAGGCACTGCTGCTGTTGGAACGTACCCATCTAATTGAAATTTTTCCGCGGCGCGGCGCGATTGTGTCGGAAATGTCGGCCCAGCAGGTGCGCGCCCTGTTTGATACCTGCAGCTTGCTGCTGGGGCAGATAGTACAGCGCATTGCAGAAACCTGGCGTCATCATGAAATTGAGCAGCTGCAAAAGCTGATGGAGCAGATTGAGGCCGAATACCGGCAGGGTCATACCGAAAAATTTTATGACCTAATTTTCCAAACCCTGGCCCAGCAGCAGGATATGGTGGCCAATCTGTACCTGATGAAATTCTATCAAGAGTTGCTGCCGTCGTTACGGCGCAGCTATTTTTTAACCCTGAATACGTCACGTCGGGAGTTACAGGAATCGTTTGATCTATTTAAACTGGTAATTGATGCAATTTTAATCCGAAAATCACAACAAGCCTCTTTATTTATGGATGATTTTTGTCGACACTTGCGCAATCTGGTGTTGGAATCTCTGACCCGTATGAAACAAATTGAACTGGCCTGGGCACGCCGCTCACGCCGTTGATCGGGACATTATGCGTTTAAGCAGCTTAAAACTTTCCGGCTTTAAATCTTTTGCCGATAGTACCACCTTACATTTTAAAGCCAACCGGACGGCCGTGGTCGGCCCCAATGGCTGTGGCAAGTCCAATGTGATTGATGCCATTCGCTGGGTCATGGGTGAATCCAGCGCGCGTCAGCTGCGTGGCGGCAGCATGCAGGATGTGATTTTTACCGGGACCGCCAAACGTAAACCGGTGGGCATGGCCAGTGTCGAACTGCGCTTTGACAATACCTATGGCAAGCTGGGTGGCGCGTATAACGCCTATACCGAACTGGCGGTGCGTCGTCAGGTCAACCGCGATGGCAAGTCGGAATATTTTTTAAATGGCACCAAATGCCGGCGCCGTGATATTACCGATATTTTCCTCGGCACCGGTTTAGGGCCGCGCTCCTATGCCATTATCGAACAGGGCATGATTAACCGTCTGGTCGATGCCAAACCGGAAGAAATGCGGGTATTTATTGAAGAAGCGGCCGGGGTATCGCGTTATCAGGCCCGTCGCCGTGAAACTATGCTGCATCTGGATCATACCAGCCAGAATTTATCGCGGCTGGAAGATATTGCCAGTGAACTGAAAGGCCAGCTCAAAACCCTAAAACGCCAGTCGGAAACTGCGCTGCAGTACAAGACTTTAGAAAGCCAGATTCGCAGCATTAAAATTGAAATTTTATCGTTCCAGTGCGAGCAGAGCAGTCGTTTGCAGCAGGAATATACTGTGCAGATGACCGAACTGGGCGAACAGTTCAAGCTGACCCGTTCCGAGCTAAGCACGCTGGAACATGATTTGGGCAATACCAGTGAGCTGTTCCAGCGTCTGATTCAGCAATCGACACCATTACAGAATGAATGGCAGCAGGCTGAAAAGAAACTGGCTGAGCTGAAAATGACCCTGGAGCAGAAACAGTCGCTGGTCCAGCAAAACAGCAGTACGCTGGCTCAGTTGCAGGAACAGAAAGCCCAGACCAAAGAACGTCTGCAGCTGATTGATCTGCAGCTAGAAACAGTACTCAGCCAGCAGGAACAGTATACCGAGCAGCTGCAACAGGCCGAGCAAAGCACGCAAGAGCAGGCACAGGCTGTGCAGCAGCTCAAAGCCCAGCAGCAACAGGTGCAGCAGCAGTTTGAGCAGATTAAGGCGCAGGTGGAAAAACAGCAGCAGCAAAAACTGCAAATGCTGGCCCAGAGCGAACAGTTGCTAAAAAATATCAGCCGGATTGAACAGCAAAAAGACACCTTGCAGCAGCAGAGCAGCTCGCTGCAAAGTCAGGCCCAGCAAGATGAAATCGAACAGCTGAACCAGGACAAAGCTCAGTTAAGCCAGCAGCTGGCCGAACTGGAGCAGCAGATTCAGGCGCAACAGCAGCAGCTGCAACAGGCACACAGCCTGCTGAATCAGCATAAAAATAGCAGTACTGAACTGAAATCGGAAATTCAGGTGCTCCAGGCCGAGCAGAAAAACCTGAATCAGCTACTGATTAAAAACAGCCCCAAACAGCAGTTACAGCACACCGCCTTAATGCAGGTGCTAACCCTGAACGATGCTGCCAAACCGCATGCGGCATTAATTGAGAAGTTTCTGGCCAAATGGCTGAATGCGCAAATGCTTGATGCAGATGACAACTTTCAGGACAGTCTGGCGCGTCAGTTAAAACCTGCTGCCCAGCACGCACCGATTCAGCTGGCAAATTTAAGCTGTCTGGCGGACTGGATTGAATCGCCATCTTCTTCTTTATGGCAACAGGTGGCACTGGCTGATGATTTAGCGCAGGCGCTGCAATTACAGCCAAAGTTACAGGCTGGGCAGAGCATTCTAACCCTAGATGGCTATCAGGTCGGGCCGGACTGGGTCATTGGTTTACTGTTTGATGAAGCCTCACTATCGGCGCAAGGCGCTTTAAGCCATCGCATCCGTCTGGAAGAGATTGATGGGCTACTGAGCCAGAAACAGGCCGAGTTACAGCAGGCCGAACAGGACTTTAACATCAGCCAACAGCAGTGCCAGCAGTTGCAGCAACAGCTTACTGAACAACATACGCAGTTGAAACAGCAGCAGCAGGCATTGCAGGCACTGGATCTGCAGATTGCCAAAATCCAGAGCGCCGCGCAGGCCTTTGCCGTGCAGAAGCAGCAATTACAGCATCAGCTGCAGCAACTGGAGGAGCAGCTGGAAGAAGATGCCATGCAAAAAGATGATCTGGAAATTGATCTGCATGCACTGAGTCTCAAGCTGGAACAGGCGCTGCCAAACTATAAAACCCTGCAATTCCAGCTGGAAGAATTAACGGCACAACTGGAGCAGGCGCAGCAGCTATATCAGCAACAGCAACAGGAACTGGAACTGTTAAGACGCCAGTCGGTGCAGGCCACACAGCAGCTGGAACTGCTGGAAAAAGATGGTGGTTTTTTAAAGACCCAGCATCAGCAGATTGCAGCACAAATGGAGCAGGCGAAAAAGTTTGTCGATCCGGTGCAGCTGGAATTGCCGGCACTAGCCAGCCAGTTTGCCGAGCAGCAGCAGCAGACGGAAAAACTGCAACAGACCTGGAATGAATGGCAGCTGGAACTGAACCAGATTCAGAGCAAACAGCAGCAGCTGACCGAGCAGCGCCATCAACAGCAGCAGCAGGATGAAAAACTGCGTAGCCAGCTGGAAGAAAAACGTCTGGCTTGGCAAGCGGCCAAATCTGACTTGCAGCATTATTCCGAACAGCTGAAAGCCTTAAACAGCGAGCTGATTCCGGGGCTGAACATTGATGTAACGGCCCATCAGCAGCAGCTAGAAAAAGCCCAGGCGCAGTTTGATAAATTGGGTGCGGTGAATCTGGCGGCTTCAGAAGAATATGAAGAAGTTTCAGCCCGTTATGCCGAACTGAGCCATCAGATTGAAGATCTGGAAAAAACCGTGGCCCAGTTACAGGCGGCCATGAAAAGTATTGATCAGGAAACGCGCAAGCTGTTTATGACCACCTTTGACCAGATTAATACCGAACTGCAGGCGCTGTTTCCCAAAGTGTTTAATGGTGGTGAAGCCAGTTTAAGTCTTGAAGATGACTGGCAATCGGGTGTAAAACTAATGGCAAGACCACCGGGTAAACGCAACAGCTCACTGGCGCTGTTGTCGGGTGGAGAAAAAGCACTGACCGCACTGGCACTGGTCTTTGCCATTTTCCGTTTAAATCCGGCACCGTTTTGTGTGCTGGATGAAGTCGATGCACCGCTGGATGATGCCAATGTCGGACGTTTCTGTAACCTGGTCCAGGAACTGTCCGAACAGGTGCAATTTATATATATCACACATAACAAGCTGGCAATGACGATGGCAACCGATTTATTAGGTGTTACTATGCCTGAACCGGGAACATCAAAATTAGTCAGCGTAAATCTAGAAGATGCTACAGAATACGGTCTAGTCGCGGAGGCATAACATGGAAATCACCACAATCATTGGGATTATTATCGCGCTCATTATTATGGGTTTCGGTTTAAGAATGATCCTGAAAAAACCGGCCGATGCAGCACCTTCGCTGGACTCCGAGCTGCAGGTCAATGCCGATAGCCAGCAGCCGATCATTCCGCGTCATGTCCGTCATCAGTTGCAGACTGAGCCGGCCCAGCGCGTAGAACCGACGTTAGGCGATGCCGATCTTGCCACAGCCGAGCCAAACAGCAAAATTGAGCCACAGGCCATGACTGAAACGCAGCTGACTGAGCCGAGCGAAACAGCGCAGGTGAAAACCGAAGCACAGGCCGCGACATCTGTAGATGCTGAACCTGCAGCCAAGACTGAGGTAGAAGCAAAGGCAGAAAATCTGGCAGAACAGGCCTCAATCGAAACTGCCCAAACTGAATCCGCTGCAGCTGCCGCGACTGCTGTAGCCCATGCTGCTGAATCTGCACCTGAATCAGCATTGACTGAACAGACTCAAGCTGGGGTAGATACCGAAAAAACGGAAACTGTGCCAGCTGAATTTAGCCTCAACAGCCAGATTGAGAAAGCCGATATTCGTGAATTTGAAGAAGAAAGCAGTATTCTGGATGCGCATCTGCATGAACAGCAACTGGTAGATGATGAAAGCGCTTTGGCCACTGCAGAATCATTTATTGCCCTGAATATTTTCCCGGAACGCCGGATTTTATCGGGGGAGAAAACCCTGAAAGTGCTGCTTAAATATGGTCTGCGCTTTGGTGAAATGTCCTGCTTCCACCGTTATAACGAAGATGGTTCCAAACTGCTGTTCTCAGTGCTGCAAATTACCGACAACGGCGCCGACGGTTTTGATCTGGAAACCCTGTCGAATGAACAGGTCAAAGGTCTGGCCTTTTTCTTGGCCCTGCCACATAGCGATGTGCAAAATGCCTTTGATACCATGATCAGCATTTCCGGTCTGATTGCCCGTGAAATTGATGGCACCGTGTATGACCAGAACCATCTGGAATTAACACCGCAATTACGCGAACACTGGCGTCATCAGGCGATTGATTATCGCGCAGGTCAGGCTTCGCTGGCATAACAGAATTGAAACCACAGCCTCCGGTTTCTATAATACGGCCAAGCGACAAATTTTTTTAAGGGCGGGATCACCGCCCTTTTTTATGGTGAACATATGACTCAACATGCAGATGTGGTGGCGCAAATGCGCCAATTGATCCAGATTTTAGCCCAGCATAATCATGCCTATTATGTCTTGGATCAGCCCGTTATTGCAGACAGTGAGTATGATCAGCTGTTTCATCAACTTAAAGCCTTAGAACAACAATATCCCGATCTGATTCAGGCCGATACCCCAACCAATAAAGTCGGTGGACAGCCTTTAAGCAAATTTGAAAGCGTCACCCATGCGGTACCAATGCTGTCTCTGGGCAACGTATTTAACCAGGATGAACTGTTTGCCTTTGCCCGCCGCGCCGAAGAGCGTTTACGCAACCAGACCATTCAATATGATGTCGAGCTGAAATTTGATGGGCTGGCGATTTCCTTGTGGTATGCCAATGGCGTGCTGGTGCGCGGCGTGACCCGCGGCGATGGCGAAACCGGTGAAGATATTACTCACAATGTTAAAACCATTCGCAACCTGCCGAAAATCTTATCTTCAGCGGAGTACAGCATTCCGGAGTTTCTGGAAGTGCGCGGTGAAGTGCTGATGCCCAAATCGGGTTTTGAAAAACTCAATGCCGCTAATCTGGCCAAAGGCGAAAAGACCTTTGCCAATCCGCGTAATGCTGCGGCCGGCAGCTTGCGCCAGCTGGATCCGAAAATTGCGGCCTCACGTCCACTGGCGTTTTATGCCTATGGCATTGCCCAGTGCGTGCCGCATCATGGCCTGAACACCATGTCCGAAAGCCTGGACTGGTTACATCAGCTTGGTTTTGCTGTGGGTGAGCGTCATTTTGTTTGTGACAGCATTCAGGCCGTGCAAGAAGTCTATGAGCAGATCAATCAGGAACGCTCGCAGCTGAGTGTTGAAATTGACGGCATGGTAATTAAAGTCAATGACCTGAAACAGCAGCAGCAGCTTGGCTTTTTAAGCCGCGAACCGCGCTGGGCCACTGCTTATAAATTCCCGGCAGTCGGCGCGCTGACAACAGTTGAAAATATTCATTGGCAGGTGGGCCGTACCGGTACTTTGACCCCGGTGGCGCGCCTGAATCCGGTGGCAGTGGGTGGGGTGACGGTATCTAATGTCACCTTGCACAATATTGGTGAAATCCATCGTCTAGATGTGCGGATTGGCGATACGGTCAGTGTCTATCGCAGCGGTGATGTGATTCCGAAAGTTGAAAAAGTCTGGCCGGAATTTCGTCCGGCGGAGGCTGAAACCGTACAGCTACCTGCCTGCTGTCCGGTGTGTGATTCGCCGGTGGTGATGCCGGAAGGCGAAGCGTTGGCACGCTGTTCCGGTGGCCTGTACTGTGCAGCGCAGCGGATTGAGGCCATCCGTCACTTTGTTTCGCGTAAGGCCATGGATATTGAAGGTCTGGGTGATCGCTGGGTAGAATCATTACTGCATCTGAATCTGCTCAAGGATGTTTCGGACATTTACCATCTGCATGAACATCGTGAGGCCTTGCTCAAGATTGAAAAAATGGGCGAGAAGTCGGTACAAAACCTGCTCGATGCAATTGAACGCAGTAAAAAAACCACGCTGGGCGCCTTTATTTATGCCTTGGGGATTCGAGGTGTCGGCGAAACCACCGCGCGGATGCTGGCCAATACCTTCCAGACGCTGGATGCCTTACGTGTTGCCAATCTGGAGGCGCTCAAGAAAACCCCGGATGTCGGCGATATTACCGCAGAATGGATTCTGGACTTTTTCCAGGCACCGCATAACCTGGAAGTGCTGGACCGTTTACTGGCGGCCGGTATTCACTGGGATGCACCGCTGGCGCCGACCCGTCAGCCGTTAAATGGTGAAAGCTGGGTCATTACCGGTACTTTAAGCAAAATGGGCCGTGATGAAGCCACTCAAATGCTACAGGCGCTCGGCGCCCGGGTAAGTGGCAGTGTCTCCAGTAAAACCAAATGTCTGGTGGCGGGCGAAAAAGCCGGTTCCAAACTGGAGAAGGCGGAAAAACTTGGTATTCCGGTCATGAATGAAGATCAGTTTCTGAGCCTGATGGCTGAATATGGCCAGCCCCAGGGCTAACAGAACAGCAGGCAACCGCTCTCTAGATTGAGTGGTTGCTGCCTGAATCTGGTGATAGGTCAAAACAGAGAAAGCACAGCAGTAAAATCGTAAAAACCGCAGAAATAAGAACCGTTTTTGATAGTTACAAAATTCTAAATTTGCCGCTTTGTGTGTTTGGGTTGCAGAAAAGTGAGACAAATGTGCGCAAGCAATTCTTTTTTATGTGGAAAAGTTTGAATCCGGAACCGTAAATGCACATGCTTCTCATTTTAATTATATAAAAATCATATATTTACACAAATTATCTTTTGCAACTTGGCTTGGCTTTCGCCATAATGAGCGTATTCGTAAGGGAGTAATGAAAATGCGTGGCAATCCAGAAGTCGTAGACTATTTAAATATGTTGATCGGTGGCGAACTGGCTGCTCGTGATCAATACCTGATTCACTCGCGTATGTATGAAGATTGGGGCCTGAGCAAGATTTATGAACGCATCGACCATGAGATGCAGGAAGAATCACAACACGCTGATGCCTTGATTCGCCGGGTCTTGTTCCTTGAAGGCACTCCGAATATGCAGCGTGATGATATTGACGTTGGTACCGACGTGCTGTCCTGCTTAAAAGCCGATTTAAAGCTGGAATATGAGGTGCGTGAAAAACTGGCCCAAGGCGTCAAGCTGGCAGAAGACAAGGGCGATTACATCACCCGTGACATGCTGCGTCAGCAAATGTCAGATACCGAAGAAGACCATACTTACTGGCTGGAAAAACAGTTGCGTTTAATTGAACTCATTGGTTTGCAGAACTACATTCAATCGCAAATGTAAGCCCAACCCAACATTGACCCGGCACTGGCCGGGTTTTTTATGGCCGAGATTTGGCGATTTTAATGCAGTGCAGGCGTCGCTATTTTTACTATACTGCGACTAGATGGAAACAAGGACAGCACAATGCAGCAGCGTATACTTTTGATCACCGGATGGGGCGGAGGAACCGGCCTGTTACAGCCTTTACAACATAGCCTGATGCAACACGGCCTTCAGGTCGATGTCCTGAATATTTTTAATGCCGCGGATCCGGTAAAATTTCAGCAGCAACTGGAACGGGCCAAAGGCTATAGCGTGCTGATGGGCTGGTCTCTGGGTGGGCAGCTGGCAACCTTACTGGCCGATGCACTGGCGCAATCCGGACAGGCGCCGCAAGCGCTCATTACTTTGGCTTCGAATCCGTGTTTTGTTGCGCAAGACGCGTGGCCCCACGGGATGGTTCCCGAGACTTTTCAGCAGTTTAAACAGGGCTTTGCCAAAGATGCGGCCGCGACCTTAAAACGTTTTGGTTATCTGGTCTGTCAGGGTAGTGCCCAGAGCCGGCAGGATTTACAGAAATTACAAAGTTTAATCCAGCCGCAATCTCTAACCTTGTTAAAACAGGGATTAGCTTTGCTGGAACAGCTTAATCTGGTGACCATCTTAAAAAATTATCCGGCTCCACAATATCATTTGCTGGCACATGAAGATCAGCTGGTTCCTTGCCAAGTTGCAGAAGATTTACAGAATTTAGCTGCAACAAATCTTCAGGTGGAAGTGATTTCTGGCTCGCATGGCATCCCGTTGTTTGAAACAGATGTGGTTACACAGAAAATTATTGACTATTTAAAGCAACTCTCCTGACCCTTCAGCGGAAATGATAATTCCCGCAATTTCTTTTTCTGTGTGGCGGGAGTAAGATCGAGCTCATGCAGATTTTAAACCAGACAGGGAGTCCGGGATGACCGATTTATTTGACCAGCAACATCTTTGGCATCCTTATACTTCCATGACCCAGCCGCTGCCGACCTTCAAGGTAAAGCGGGCTTATGGTGCGACCATTGAACTCGCAGATGGCCGCTGTCTGATTGATGGCATGTCATCGTGGTGGTGTGCTATTCATGGCTATAACCATCCTGAACTGAATCAGGCTGTGACCGACCAGTTACAGCAGATGTCACATATCATGTTTGGCGGTCTGACCCATGATCCGGCCATTGAGCTGGGCAAATTACTGCTGCAAATTACTCCACCGAGTCTGGATAAGATTTTCTATGCCGATTCCGGTTCCGTGGCGGTTGAAGTCGCGTTAAAAATGGCGGTGCAGTACTGGACTGCGCAAGGCCAGCCACAAAAAACCAATTTTATTACTCCGCGTTCCGGCTACCATGGCGATACCTGGAATGCGATGTCGGTCTGCGATCCGGTCACTGGCATGCATCAGATTTTTGGTTCAAGTCTGCCGAATCGCTTATTTGTACAGGCACCACAAACCCGCTTTGATGAAGACTGGAACCCAGATGATATTGCCGATCTGGAACAGGCTTTGGCCCAGCATCAGCATACCTTGGCCGCACTGATTCTAGAGCCGATTGTACAGGGCGCGGGCGGTATGCGCTTTTATCATCCTGAATATTTGCGTCAGGCCAAGCGTTTATGCGAGCAGTATGGTCTGCTGCTGATTTTTGATGAAATTGCCACCGGCTTTGGTCGTACCGGCAAGTTATTTGCTTGGGAACATGCCGGAGTCGAGCCGGATATCATGTGTATTGGCAAAGGACTGACGGGTGGTTATATGACCCTGTCGGCAACTTTAACCAGCAAGCAGGTGGCAGACACCATCAGTCAGGGGGAAGCTGGCGTGTTTATGCATGGCCCGACTTTTATGGCCAATCCGCTGGCTTGTGCGGTGGCACTGAAAAGTACTCAAGTCTTGCTGGCACAGGACTGGCAGGCCAAGATTCAGCAGATTGAACAGCAATTGAAACAGGCTTTAACGCCACTGGCTCAGCTGAGTCATGTACAGGATGTGCGGGTGCTGGGCGCAATTGGGGTGGTTGAACTGACTACGCCAGTCGATATGCAAAGCCTGCAGCAGCAGTTTGTACAGCGGGGCATTTGGGTGAGGCCATTTGGCAAACTGGTTTATGTGATGCCGCCGTATGTGATTTCAGCAGATGAACTGCACTACTTGCTGACCCAGTTGACCGAGGTGGTTCGCCAGATGCAGGAGAATGCCGCATGAGTTTGCTCGACCATTATGCCCAGCAGCTGGAACAGTTAAAACGCACTGCCAATTTGCGCCAGTTTCAGTCCAATCTGCAACATGGCCGCATGATTCAGATTCACGGGCAGCGCATGCTGAATCTGTCCAGTAATGATTATCTGGGGCTGGCCAGCGATGTCAGCTTGCGTGAAGAATTTTTTGACTTAACCCCCGCAGCCGAGCGCCGTATGAGCGCCTCATCGTCGCGTTTGCTGACCGGGAACTTCCCGGAATATGAGCAGCTGGAAACGAGTCTGAGTCAGGCCTTTGGCCGTGCCGCCTTGCTGTTTAACAGTGGCTACCATATGAATATCGGGATTTTACCGGCACTGGCCGACAGTAAAACCCTGATTCTGGCTGACAAGCTGGTCCATGCCAGCATGATTGATGGTATCCGTTTATCTTCTGCCAAGGCGGTGCGCTACCGGCATAATGATCTGGCGCATCTGGCCCGGCTGCTGGAACAGTATCATGACGATGCGCAAATTGAACGGATTATAGTCGTGACCGAATCCATTTTTAGTATGGATGGTGATGAAACCGATCTGGCGGCACTGGTGCAGTTAAAGCAGCGTTATCCGAAAGTGATGCTGTATGTTGATGAAGCACATGCCATTGGCGTACGTGGAGAGCGGGGGCTGGGCTGTGCAGAGCAGTATGCGGTGCTGGAGCAGATTGATTTTCTGGTGGGGACTTTTGGCAAGACCTTGGCATCAGTCGGTGGATATCTGATTAGCCATCCGTTGATCCGTGACTATTTAATTAACCGCATGCGCCCGTTGATTTTCAGTACCGCGCAGCCGCCGCTGAATATGGCCTGGACCCGGTTTATGTTCCAGAAGATGTTGCAGATGCAAGCCCAGCGCCAGCATTTACAGCAGATCAGCCAGGAATTAAAAGTGCAGGTTGAAGCCAAAGGCTATGCCTGTCCATCGACCTCACAGATTGTGCCGGTAATTCTGGGCGAATCGGAAAAAGCCGTACAAAAGGCACAGCAGCTACAGCAGGCTGGGTTTTATATCATGCCGGTACGTCCGCCGACCGTACCGCAAAACAGTTCACGGCTGCGGATTTGCCTGACCGCGCAGATTCAGTCCAGTGAGCTGGCGCAATGCGTGGCGCTGTTATGATGGACAAGTCAGCGATGTCTGTAAATAAATCGCAAGTGGCACGGCGTTTTGCCCAGGCGCATCACAGCTATTTGCAGCATGCGGTGATTCAGCAGCAGATTTGCCAGCAACTGGTTCGGCTGATGCAGTCACATCTAACCAGTCGAAAACTGGGACGGGTGTTTGAAATTGGCTGTGGTACGGGGGCTTTAACCCGTGCGCTGGAGCAGCACTTTCAGGTGCAGCAGTTGCTGCTCAATGACCTGTATCCAGAAGTCCAGCAGCAACCGTTTTCTACTTCCCGAACCGAATGGTGGATTGGCGATGCCGAGCAGATTGCTTTTCCAGAACAGCTGGATGTGCTGATTTCGAGTTCAGCCTTGCAATGGATGCAGAATCTGCAGCAGCTGTTTGCCAAAATCGCCCATGCTTTAAAGCCTTCGGGTTATTTATGTTTTTCTAGTTTTGGTCCGGACAATCTCAAGGAAATTAAAGCCCTGACCGGGCAGGGGCTGGATTATTTCAGCCTGCCGGAACTGCGCCGCTGTCTGGAGTCACAAGGCTTCGAAATTGTGTATTTGTCTGAAACTGTCAAAACCCTGGCTTTTGAACATCCACGTCAGGTATTGCAGCATTTAAAAGCCACCGGGGTCACGGGTACCGCTTCCGGGCACCGCTGGACCAAACACAGTTTGCAGCAGTTTTATCAGGCCTATCGGCAGTTTTCCCGGCTGAATGTGGCCGGCCAGCAGGAATATCTGCTCAGTTATCATCCGATTTATTGTATTGCACGGAGCACAGGCTAATGGCACAGATCTATTTTGTCAGTGGAATTGATACCGGAATTGGCAAAACCTATACCACCGGTTATCTGGCCAAGGTCTGGAGTGCTGAAGGGCAGCGAACCATTACCCAAAAGCTGATTCAGACTGGCAATACTGATATTTCGGAAGATATCCAGCAACATCGGGAGATGATGGGCTGTGGCTGGTTGCCTGAAGATGACAGCAAACTGACCATGCCCGAAATTTTCACTTATCCAGCATCGCCGCATCTGGCCACCAAAATTGATGGCCGTGAGATTGATTTCAATAACATCCGCCAGGCGACAGAGCAACTGGCAGCGCGTTTTGATGTGGTACTACTGGAAGGCGCTGGTGGCCTGATGGTGCCGCTCACCACGGAAATGTTAACGATTGATTATATTGCCGAGCAGCAGTATCCGGTGATTCTGGTCAGTTCAGGACGTCTGGGTAGCATTAACCATACCTTATTAAGTCTGGAAGCGTTGATGGCGCGAGGGCTGTCGCTGTATGCGCTGGCCTATAACCTGAAAGATGAATCACAAGATCCGCTGATTTCTAAAGATACCGCTGAGTATTTAAAAACCTATTTGGCTCGGCATTTTCCAGAGGCAAAATGGATTGAGATTCCAGTTTTGGATTAAAACTGTGATAAAAAAAGCCACTCAATTGAGTGGCTTTTTGCTAGGCAGCTTAAAACTTTCTAAAGCTTTTGTTGCCAAATGGTTTGCGTGGCGCATGTTCATCACGCTCTTGACGGCCAAAGCTGTTGCCATTTGGGTTATCACGGCGGGCAAAGTGTGTGCCATTCTGGTTTTCACGACGTTCACGATTGCCAAAGTTATCATCACGCGGGCCGCGGGTTGAAGACGTTGGCGCTGCTTCATTGTCACGGCGCTGCTGACGCAAGAAACCACCGCGACGCGCTGCCATCGGTTTTTCCTGCATACGTTCATTACGGCGTTTAGCCATACCGTACAGACCGGTTCCCTGACGTGGTTTCAGCTCAACCGCTTTGGTCAGGTTGTCGATGTCATTCTTGTCCAGTTCCATCCAGCGGCCAGTACGCAGTTCACGTGGCAGAATCACGGTACCATAACGGGTACGTAGCAGGCGGCTAACTTTTAAGCCCTGAGATTCGAAAATACGACGTACTTCGCGGTTACGACCTTCTTTTACCACCACCTGATACCAGCGGTTGATACCATCACCACCAATTTCAGAGAAGGATTCAAACTTGGCCGGGCCATCATCCAGTACCACACCACGCAGCATGTTGTTACGGATTTGTGGCGTGACTTCACCCATTACACGGACCGCATATTCACGCTCAATTTCATTGGATGGATGCATCAGGCGGTTTGCCAGTTCGCCATCATTGGTGAACAGTAACAGACCGGTCGAGTTGATATCCAGACGGCCGACCATGACCCAGCGATCATTGGCGATTGATGGTAAATGATCAAATACGGTCGGGCGTTGTTCCGGATCGTTACGTGAACAGATTTCACCTTCCGGTTTGTAGTAAATCAGCACACGGCGACGGATTTCATCTTCAATCTGGAAGCTGACTTTACGACCATCGATACGAAGCTCATCGCCTGGTTCAATACGCTCACCCACCTGGGCCACTTGGCCATTGACACTTACACGACCAGCGGCAATGACTTCTTCCATATAACGGCGAGAACCCAAACCAACGCGTGCCAGTACCTTTTGCAATTTTTCACTCATGACAGCATAACCTTAGAAATTATCATCAACAGTTCACCTATTCACGATCTCGGTGCCTGGGCATCGAGGTGCATGAAAGCTTCCTTGGCATCCTGCAGGGGAGGCAATTGACCGACAGAGGTCAGGCCAAATGCATTTAAAAATTGTGGCGTTGTGACTAACAACGCGGGTCTTCCAGGGAGTTCCCGGAAACCGGATTCCTTAATCCAGTTCCAGTCAAACAACGTTCTGAGAATCTGACTGTTGTTTGATACTCCGCGAATCTGTTCAATATCTGCTCGGGTCACCGGTTGATGGTAAGCAATCACAGCCAGTGTTTCGAGTAAAGACGGGGATAAACGGGTTGGTCGTTCCGGCCAGGCCTGTGCAATCAGGGTACGATATTTGGCCCGTACCTGAAAACGGAAACCTTGCGCAGTTTCAACCAGTTCAATAGACCGGCCATGTTGCAGCATGGCCAGTTGTTGTAAAAAGACTTTTAATTCTGCCTTACTATAGCGTGCCTGAAATGCTTCTTTCAGACGTGCCAGCGATACCGGTGCATCACTGGCAAAAATAATGGCTTCTAGCTGCATCAGCACTTCATGATGCTGTTCATCACTGGACATGTTAAGGGTTTGCTCTGACATTAGGCCTGTGCTCCCTGAATGGCCAGCGGTGCTTCGACACCACTGGCAACAATTGCCACTTTTTGCTGGCGGGTCAGTTCCAGAATCGCCATAAACGTTACCACCATGCCCATACGGCCCTGACTCGGCTTGAGCAGCTCGGCAAACGCTAGCACTTCACCGCTTTGCAGCTTTGCTTCAATATAGGCAATCCGTTCTTCCAGTAACACCGGTTCCTGCTGAATTTGGTGAATCACCGGTTCAGGGCGATTAAATACACAAAATAGCGCATCACGTAACAGGCTGGCCTCATGACCCTCATTACTATACGCCACTTGGCCCAGGCTGACATGGGTATTAAAGGTATCACGCTCTAACACCGGCATTTGCCCCAGACGTTCAGCCGCCTGTTTAATACGTAAATAATTTTCCAGCCGGTCAATCAGTTCCTGCTTCGGATCTTTTTCCAGCTCGCTGATGGCTTTGGGTTTCGGCAGCAGCAAACGCGATTTTAAATCGGCCAGCAGGGCAGCCATCACCATATAATCTGCGGTCAGCTCAATATTCAGGGATTTCATCGCATCCATATAAGCCAAATACTGAGAGGCAATCGGTGCGATATCAACCTGTAGCAGGTCAAAGCCGTTTTTTTGAATCAGGTAAATCAGAAAGTCGAGCGGGCCTTCGAAATGCTCTAACAGAATTTCAAATGCTGCAGGAGGAATATATAAATCCTCAGGAATCGTCTCTTGCCACTCATCCAAAACGCGGATGTGCGGGACTTGGTCCATAGCAGGATGCACAGATTGATTCATTACAGTTTTAGGCCACGCGAATTTTCAAAGGCATGAAAAGAGCTTTACATTCGATCTCACATCGAAAAGAAAGCATGGGGTTAATTGCGCGTAGTTTAATGGAAATTGACCATGAAATAAATTACCCAAATGACTAAAAGCGAAAAAAAGCAAAAGTAGATGGCAATTCTGCAGCGAAAAAGCAGGAAAAATCACGTTCAATACAGTAGAAGATATGGCCTAAAAGCGCATACAGATAAGGGTTTTAGCAAGAAAAACTCACCTCAGATCAAACACGTGATAAAGCGGACTGCTCAAGCTGTTCCAGCAGTTGCTGACACATTTCACGGCTGCACAGGTTTTGGTGGCCTAATCTTAAGGACAGGATATAGGCCTCTTCAACACTCGACAGCAGATGATACACCTGCTGTCCGATAGAGAGCACGGCAGCCGGGTTGGGTATTGCATCCAGCAGTAGAACCTCAGCTTCCAGAGACCAGGGTTGGGTCGCATAGATTAGCTGGCTTTTTGGAAACTCGCGCAGATTCAGCAACAGATAAAATAAATCCATACCGTTTCCTCCTGAGGTGGCGCTGAGCGCCGTTATTCAAACGCACTCACATCACCAATACCACGACGGATAATTTCCGGCTGGTCACCAGATAAATCGACAATACTGGTGGTGGCTAAAGTCCCCAGGCCACTATTAATAAACACATCAATTCGTTTACCAAGCTGCATTTCAATATCATAAGGATCATCCAGTGGATCATCCTGCCCCGGTAAAATCAGGGTGGAGGTCAAGAGCGGTTCATCCAGCTCTTTCAGTAACATTTGGCAAACCGGATTGCTCGGAATACGCAGGCCAATGGTTTTCTTTTTCGGGTGCATCAGACGGCGCGGCACTTCACTGGTGGCCGGTAAAATAAAAGTGGTTACTGCCGGGGTATTGTTTTTTAGCAGGCGATACATGGCATTATCGACCTTGGCATAAGTGGCAATATCGGACAGGTCACAACATAAAATTGCATATTGATGTTTAGGGCCAAGACCACGAATCTGGGCAATCCGTTCCATAGCCGCTTTATTCCCGATCTGGCAGCCAATGGCATAGGCTGCATCGGTAGGATAGACCACCACATCGCCGGCACGAATCCGTTCTACTGCCTGACTAATTAAACGGGGCTGAGGATTTTCAGGATGAACTCTTAAATGCAGCATATTCTTTTCTCCTGATCTGATGATGATTCGCTTTTCAGACCATTGTACAAAGCTCTGTGTATCCAGAGCGTTGATTTATGTAATTTAATCAAGCATTTCTCTTGCAAATTCATCGCTATGTAAGCTTTTGCCATGCCGGGTACATAAACAGATACAGTCAATAAAGCGTTTGGCATCGCGTGGCAGTTTGGCTTCACCACGAAAATAACGCTGTACCTGGGCATAAACATTGTCTTTAAAGCAGGCACCATCGCCGCCTTCACCGGTCAGGTTATCTAAAGAAACCCGGAATTTGCGTCCAAATGCAGTGGCAAACATCCATTCAATCGCTTGCGGCCTGATTTCGACCTGCTCAAACAGGGCCTGCTGCTCAGCCGTGCGGCCATCCGGAGCATACCAGTAGCCTAAATCGGGCTGTTTACGGCGTTCCTCACCGGCAATGGTCCAGTGACTGATTTCATGCAGGGCACTGTTAAAGAAACCATGCGCAAACTGGATGCGGGCAGGGGTGTCTGCGGTGGCGGGAAAATACTCCGGTTCAAAATCACCACGCACCAGGTTGACATTGTGGTGGGAAAACCAGTGATTAAAGTGTAAGATGAGCCAATCGACGTATTCTGATTCTGTTGATAATTTCAACCAGTCCGAGAGTTGCACTTGGTCAGGTGAAATGTCAGAATCGAGCGTTGAAAGTGTGCTAACGAGTGATGAAACATTCACTTCTGTTTGCGGCTGCAACAGATGCATGACTTAATTTACCCAATTGGTCTGTCTAAATAAGTACAAAATTGTATCTTAATCTTTGACAGAGTACTGATGAATTTGTAGAATTGCCGCCTTAATTATGTCAGCAAATACCTTTCCGGCACAGATTGAGCCGTTTAAATGGGCTGAACAGGGCTTTACATGGTCAGGTACCCTGCCATTGTCTCGCTTTGCTCGTATTGCTCGTGAAGCTGTTGGATCAATTGATGATCAATTGATTAACATAGACTGTAAGCTATCAATGGATGCCTATCATCGCATTGCATGGCTAGATGGTCACGTTGAAACACAAGTTCCAATGGAATGCCAGCGCTGTCTGGATACTGTGGAAATTGACCTTGTTTTAGACTTCCATTTAGCGCTTGTAGATGATGAGTCACTGATAGAGCGCTTGGATGAGGATGCTGATTTCATTGTTCTGGGTGAAAGTGAAGCAACCAGCAAAGGTGATTATGATTCACCGGCGACGGCTGATTTACTCGCACTTATAGAAGATGAACTGTTATTGTTGCTGCCTTTGTCGCCTAAGCATGACGCTTGCGAACACAAGCATCAACCTGCCGTTCAGAACGATGTCGAAGAAAAACGGGATAATCCGTTTGATGTTTTGGCAAGTTTGAAGGGTAAACTTAACTAAAAATTATGTTATAATTTTGCGTTAAGACAACTGAATTTGTTCTGATCCATTTTTTCGATCTTTGTAAGGAGCCATCATGGCCGTTCAGCAAAACCGTAAAAGTCGCTCTCGCCGTGACATGCGCCGTTCACATGACGCTTTAACCGAGAATGCATTAACTGTAGACCAAGCTACTGGTGAAACTCATCGTCGTCACCACGTATCTAAAGATGGTATCTACCGTGGTCGTCAATTATTCGCTAAAGCAGCTGATGCTGAATAATTGTTGACAAGCATTAAGCGTCAAGCTTAGTGGAAAAAATGGGAGCGTAAGCTCCCTTTTTTTGTTGTTTTTCGCAATTACTTCACCCGAAAAATAGTGTTAAATTTTCGCACCAACGATCAGCTTACATAAAAAAGAACTGTTGAAGGGGCGTACCCTGTTTAAAACAGCTCTACACGAAAGGATTTTTATATGTCTGCTACACGATTCGAGCAAGCGACAAAAACTGCATTTGTGTTTCCTGGACAAGGTTCACAAAAAGTCGGCATGCTGGCAGAACTTGCAGAACAGTTTGCTGGTGTGCGTGAAACTTTTGCGGAAGCATCGGCCGCAATCGGTTTTGATTTATGGCACATTGCGCAAAGTGGTGAAGGTTTAGATCAAACAGAATTTACCCAGCCGGTTTTATTGACCGCCAGTATTGCATTGTGGCGTGTCTGGCTGGAGCTGGGTGGTGTAGCACCCAAATATCTGGCTGGCCACTCTCTGGGCGAATACAGCGCGCTGGTAGCGGCTGGTGCGTTATCACTGGGTGATGCCGTGAAGCTGGTCAATCTGCGTGGCAAACTCATGCAGTCGGCTGTGCCACAAGGCCAGGGCGCTATGGCGGCCATTTTGGGTCTGGGAGATGCCAAAGTGATTGAACTGTGTGCGCAAGCTACCGCACAAGGCACCGGTTCAGTTGAAGCAGCCAACTACAATGCCCAAGGTCAGGTGGTAGTTGCTGGTGATAAAGCAGCGGTAGATGCAGTCATCGCACTAGCCAAAGAAAATTCAGCCAAAGCTATTGCGCTTCCGGTGTCAGTGCCATCGCACTGTTCACTGATGAAACCGGCTGCAGAACAGTTCGCACAAGCTTTGGAACAAACTGCCATTGAGCTACCAAGCATTCCTGTAATACAAAATGTGGGCGCAGCTGTAGCAACTGATGTTGCTCAATTGCGTCAGGCTTTGACTGCTCAATTGTATCAGTCTGTGCAATGGACAAACACCATGCAGTACCTGCAAGACCAGGGCATTCAGTACATTGTTGAATGTGGTCCAGGGAATGTATTGGCGAACCTTGCAAAACGCTTACCTCACATAGAAAAAGCATTCCCGATTGACAACAATAGTCGTCTGGAGGATGCCTTAAATGCCATTTTAGTGGCTGAAGGGAAAATTGCATGACACAAGAACGCAAAGTCGCATTGGTGACAGGTGCAAGCCGAGGGATTGGTGCAGCCATCGCTCAGCAGCTTATTCAAGACGGTTATTTTGTGGTTGGGACAGCAACTTCTGAAGCAGGTGCAGAAAAACTGAGCACAGGCTTTGGTGAACAGGGTGCGGGTAAAGTCCTGGATGTTCGTAATGGCGAGGCAATTGATGCGCTCATTTCGGACATCGAACAAAACTATGGTCCGGTACTGGTCTTGGTGAACAACGCTGGTATTACCAAAGATAATTTGTTACTGCGTATGTCTGAAGATGACTGGGATGATATCCTCAACATCCATCTGAAAGCCGTTTACCGTTTGTCTAAACGTGTACTGAAAGGCATGACCAAAGCGCGTTTCGGTCGCATTATTAATATTAGTTCAGTGGTGGCACACTTTGCCAATCCGGGACAGGCCAACTACTCTGCGGCCAAAGCAGGGATTGAGGCATTTAGCCGCAGCCTGGCCAAGGAAATGGGCAGCCGTCAAATTACAGTCAACTCTGTTGCACCCGGTTTTATTGCAACAGAAATGACCGAACAGTTAAGTGAAGAAATTCGCAAAAAAATGAGTGAGCAAGTGGCATTAAACCGTTTAGGTGATCCACAAGATATCGCCAATGCAGTGAGTTTCTTGGCTTCTGACAAAGCAAGTTACATCACTGGTACAGTGTTACATGTAAATGGTGGTTTATACATGAATTAAGCTCATGTATAAACTTTCAAAAACTTATAGATTCAATTAAACTAACGGCATTAAAAACGCCACAAGCAATGAGGAGAATTCCTGTGAGCGATATCGAACAACGCGTTAAACAAGCGGTTGCTGAACAACTTGGTCTTAAAGCTGAAGAGATTAAAAACGAAGCATCTTTCATGGATGACTTAGGTGCAGACTCTCTGGACCTGGTTGAACTTGTAATGTCTTTCGAAAATGATTTCGACATCACAATTCCTGATGAAGATTCAAACGAAATTACAACTGTTCAATCTGCAATTGACTATGTGACTAAAAAACTTGGTTAATTAAAGATTTTTAGCAGATGCTAAGAAAAGCCACCCTTTTGGGTGGTTTTTTTATGGCCGGCCGAAATTACATAAGCTTACTTTTATCTAACCAAGCGCAACGCTCTCCTGTGTATTTTTTCGTTATAAAAAGAAAGCACGCAATTCCAAATGATTGATAAAAATCAATTGCATCAAATAAAAGCTGGAGAATAACAATGGGACTTTTTGATTTTGTAAAAGGTATTGGTAAGAAAAACACTGCCCCGGCAGAGCAACAACCGGCTGCACCAGCGGCCCCAGCAGAACCGTCTGCACAGGAAATGGCCAATAAATTATTAGGACATATTAAATCTTTAGGCTTACCAATTACGGGCCTTTCTGTGAACTACAATGGCAAGACCGATTTAGCCACGATTAAAGGGCAGGTACAAAGCCAGGCTGATCGTGAAAAAATTGTACTGGCGGTGGGAAATATTGATCATGTCGCGCAAGTGGATGATCAGATGACTGTGGCAACACCTGAACCAGAAAGTAAATTCTATACAGTTAAATCAGGCGATACCCTGTCTAAAATCTCAAAAGAATTTTATGGTGATGCCAATCAGTACAATAAAATCTTTGAAGCCAACCGTCCTTTGTTAAAAGATGCGGATGATATTTTCCCTGGACAGGTGTTACGTATTCCGGCTTAAAGATTCAGAATTTTTATAAAAAGACGCGTATCGCGTCTTTTTTGTTTTTTAATAATCTTCAAATACTTAAAAAGAATTAATGTAACTTTTTTTATTTATATTTATCTTGTTTGTAATTGTGTGTATTTGCTGTGTAATTTTCAACATTTTCAATACAATAAGTTAATTTATGTGATGTGATTAAAATAAATAAATAAAAGTAATGATAATTTTGCATTTGTTTGATTTAATTGATAATTATATCTCATTTTAAAAAAATAATTAAAACAAATGCTTATCACATTCTAAATTTTAGTTTTTAAATCCGAGTATTTTGATAAGAAATATTAATCAGTATGTTCTGAGTATAAACTCGATAAAAATGCCAACTCTTGCTAAGAAGAATAATTTCAAAACCTAACTTTACATAAAGATACGATCATAAAAAGGAAGAGGGTATGCCAAATATAGCGGTTACTTCGAAAGAGACACAGCAGTTATTGCTGTCTGCTGATACGAATACGGTTACTTTATCTGAAAACTCTGTTGTCAAGATTGATACAGCAATTGAGGATGTGGCGAGTATTACTCGAGAGGGAAATGCAGCAATAGTGAACCTGAAAAATGGCGAAAAGGTAGTGATCGAAAGCTATTTTGATGACCCATTAGATAGCCATCATATTGTTTTTGATAATGGAGAGCAGCTGTATTGGGCAGAGTTCGCAAATGCTGCTGGCGAGATCCTTCCTACAATTAAATATCATTTTATCGAAACGATTAGTCCACTGTTATACGCTGATACACTTGCTGCCCTGATGCCTTGGGTCACTGGAGCTGTAGCTGCAGGAGCGACTATTGCTGCGGTAGGTTCAGATTCTGATAGTGCATCATCAAATACACCAGTAGATTCTACAGCTGCAGAACAATTAGTGATTGCAGCAGAAGAGGCTCAACAGGCTGCAGAAGATCTATTAAATCAGGCGCAAGAAGATGGCTTGATTACCTCAGAAGAGCAAGCGCAGCTTCAAGATGCGGCAGATGCAGCAGCAGAAGCCAAAGATACTGCGCAAGATGCAGTCACAGCCTTGCCTGAAAGTGCAGATAAAGAAGAGTTGCAAGATCGTCTCGATGCCATCAATGATCCAATCACAGTACCGCCAGTGAATGATGCAGATGGTAACGGTATCGATGACGCATTCGAAGCAGCGGAAGCCCTGGTGACTGATGCTGAAAATGCACACCAGGCAGCAGAAGATGTAATTGCAGGTGCTCAAGAAGATGGCCTGATCAGCCCAGCAGAACAGCAAGCGATTCAAGATGCGGTGGATGCAGCAACTGAAGCTGAACAAACGGCACAAGACGCTGTGACTGCGTTACCAGAAAGTACAGACAAAGATGGTCTGCAAGATCGTCTGGATGCCTTGACGGATCTTGAAGTTCCAGCGGTGAATGACCAAGACGGCAATGGGATTGATGATGCGGTTGAGCAGGCAGTTGCAGATGCAGAAGCGGCGGTAGCAGCAGCGGAAGCGGCTTATGCCGAGGCCGAGCAAGCGATTGCCGATGCAGATACAGATGGCAATGGTCTCATCACACCAGCAGAGCAGGCAGTTGCCCAGGCTGCGATTGATGAAGCTGCCGAACTAAAAGCCATCGCACAAAATGCAGTAAATGCCTTACCGGCAGAAGTACAAGCTGAGAAAGACGGGCTACAAGAACGCGTAGATGCCTTGACTGAATTGCTTGCCCCTGTGGTCACGGATGCAGATGGTGATGGTGTAATTGATGACTTAAACGGATTAATTGCCAGTGCAGAAGCTGCAGTAGCAGCAGCGGAAACGGCTTATGCCGAGGCCGAGCAAGCGATTGCTGATGCAGATACAGATGGCAATGGTCTCATCACACCAGCAGAGCAGGCAGTTGCCCAGGCTGCGATTGATGAAGCTGCCGAACTAAAAGCCATCGCACAAAATGCAGTAAATGCCTTACCGGCAGAAGTACAAGTTGAGAAAGACGGGTTACAAGGTCGACTAGATGACTTGATCCCATTAACTGCACCAGCAGTCACGGATGCAGATGGTAACGGTATCGATGATGCATTCGAAGCAGCGGAAGCCCTGGTGACTGATGCTGAAAATGCACACCAGGCAGCAGAAGATGTAATTGCAGGTGCTCAAGAAGATGGCCTGATCAGCCCAGCAGAACAGCAAGCGATTCAAGATGCGGTGGATGCAGCAACTGAAGCTGAACAAACGGCACAAGACGCTGTGACTGCGTTACCAGAAAGTACAGACAAAGATGGTCTGCAAGATCGTCTGGATGCCTTGACGGATCTTGAAGTTCCAGCGGTGAATGACCAAGACGGCAATGGTATTGACGATGCAACGGACAGCTTAATCGCGGATGCAGAAGCGGCGGTGGCTGCAGCGGAATCAGCTTATGCCGAAGCCGAGCAAGCGATTGCTGATGCGGATACAGATGGTAATGGTCTCATCACACCAGCAGAGCAGGCAGTTGCCCAGGCTGCGATTGATGAAGCTGCCGAACTAAAAGCCATCGCACAAAATGCAGTAAATGCGTTACCGGCAGAAGTACAAGTTGAGAAAGACGGGCTACAAGAACGCGTAGATGCCTTGACTGAATTGCTTGCCCCTGTGGTCACAGATGCAGATGGTGATGGTGTAATTGATGACTTAAACGGATTAATTGCCAGTGCAGAAGCGGCGGTGGCTGCAGCGGAAGCAGCGTATACAGCGGCAGAGCAAGCCCTTGCCGATGCACTTTCAGATGAAGCTGTCACACAAGACGAAGTTGATGCCTTAACGGCAGCACGTGATGCAGCGCAAGAGGCTAAAGCTGATGCACAAGCAGCAGTAGATGGCATTGTTGCGGATTATCCAGTGCAAGCAACAGGCTTCCAAGATCGTTTGGATGCGTTGACGGATATCGAGATTCCAGCGGTGAATGATGCCAATGAGAATGGCATTCCAGATGATATTCAAGATGTAGCCGATTTGGTTACAGCAGCGGAAGCAGCGTATACAGCGGCAGAGCAAGCCCTTGCCGATGCACTTTCAGATGAAGCTGTCACACAAGACGAAGTTGATGCCTTAACGGCAGCACGTGATGCAGCGCAAGAGGCTAAAGCTGATGCACAAGCAGCAGTAGATGGCATTGTTGCGGATTATCCAGTGCAAGCAGCAGGCTTCCAAGATCGTTTGGATGCGTTGACAGATATCGAGATCCCTGCGGTGAACGATGCCAATGAGAATGGCATTCCAGATGAACTTCAGGCGATTGCTGACCTGGTACAAGATGCAGAGCAAGCCTATACCGCTGCAGACACAGCGCTTGCAG
>NZ_VOXS01000022.1:0-27033 GCF_013420655.1 Acinetobacter sp. Q186-3
ACAATAGCAAGAGTGAACCACCTGATCCCTTCCCGAACTCAGAAGTGAAACCTCTTAGCGCTGATGGTAGTGTGGGGTTACCCATGTGAGAGTAAGTCATCGCCAGCTCATTAATTCAAAATCCCCCGAGCTTAAACAGCAGGGGGATTTTTTTATGCAGGGAATTTGTGTGAGAAATAAAGATAAGTAGAATCAAAATGATAGTGAAATGAGAAAAATAGAGAAGATTAACCTTCCTCTTGATTTCTCAACTGTCGGCGAGCATGTTTTAAAGCCGTTCTTAAACCTTCTTCAAGCGTCGGATGATAGAAAGGCTTAGCAAGAAGTTCATCTAACGTTACCCCTTCATCAATCAGCCAAGCAAAAGTATGGGCAAAATGTTCGGCAGATTTTACAAAGAGTTCTGCGCCTAATAACTGGCGTGTACGTTTATCAATATAAATTTCGACAGCGCCTTTATTTTTAGCCAGAACCATCGCCCGACCTTGGCGCTCATAAGACACTTTTCCAATCACAAAGTCGCTGTTCTTGTTTTTAAGCTGTTTATAGCTTTGGCCAGCAATTGCCATTTCCGGTTGACTAAACACAATACTCAGCGGTGTTAAGTCTTTTAAACTCTTCAGTTTTGGATAATTAAGGCAGTTATGCACTGCACCTCGGCCTTCATGGGCTGCTTCATGCTGAATGGGGGTAGAGGTATGTGCATCACCAACCACAAAAATTGGATAATTGCCTAGCTGTTTGGTTTGTGGATCAATCGGTAGCTCTTTAAGATTACCAAATTGAGAGTCAATCTGTTGTAGATTCAGCGAATCTAAATGACTACGACGGCCGGTGGCCACCAGTACATAATCAACCATAAGGTGCTGCGTTTGACCTTGCTCGCTAAACTCAAGTTTGACCTGATTGCCTACCTTTTCCACTTTTTGCGGTAAGACTTCAAACTTAATCTTTAATTCATTGCTGAGAAGTTCTTGGGCGAGTTGTTGTAGATCAGGGCTGGTCAGGGCACCAACACGACGGCTTCGTGCGAATATTGTCGTATCACAGCCCAACCTTTGCATGGCTTGAGCCAGCTCCAGTGCAATGACACCACTGCCAATCACGGCTAAAGATTTAGGGATGGCGTCTAGTTCAAAGATTTGATCTGAGGTAATCAGTCGTTCACCGAGCTGCTGCTTCCATTCAGCGTCATAGGTTGGAGTAGAGCCGACAGCCAGAATAAAGGCTTTGGCCTGATATTGCTGTTGGTTCACCTGTACGGTTTGAGCATCAATAAACTCTGCCTTGCCTTGAATTTTGTGTTGTGCATCCCAGCTTTCAACTTCTTTTAAAGTGGCCTGGGTGAAATGGTCACGTAAAGCGCGGACATGCGGCATCACCTGTGTGGTATCGACCTGGGCTTTGATGTTGAGACCAACTTTATCTGCTTCTTGCAAATCGTGTAGGCGATGTGCAGCAGAAATCAGCACTTTACTGGGCATACAGCCCACTCGGGCACAGGTCGTATCCCAAGAACCGTCATTAATAATAAGAATATTTTGTGTGTGCTTGATGGCTTCTTGATAAGCAGTGATTCCTGCTGTGCCTGCACCAATAATGATGAGATCGTACATATGTAGATAACTTCACATAATAAATAATTTTAGGCTAACACAAGTAAAACATTTATCATCCTTTCATTTACATAAAGCAGTAACTATGGTTACATAGCACCCAATAAATATTTATAAAAACTCTCTATATTGAGAGTTCTAGGGGGATTTCATGTTTAATAAACAAACACCTTTAAAGTTGTCTGCCATTGCTATTTCTATTTTACTTGCAAGCTGTGGTGGCGGTGGTAGTGACGGGTATTATAACCAAAATGAAAATACTACTGGTGGAGGTTCGGGTACTGATAACGGTATTGAAACACCAGTAGTTGCTAAATTAAATATCACTAATGTTGAAGTTTTTGACAACAATAATCAAAAAACTACAGCTTTAACAATTCTTGGTGCAAGTGCGAGTGTAAAAGTAACTGACCAAAATGGTCAGCCAGTAAGTGGTGCATTAGTAACATTCACGGGCGAAAATATTAGTTTTGAAACTTCAAATGCTACAGTGCTCTCAAATGCTGATGGAATTGCAAAAATTGGAATTAAGCCTGTAGATGAAACTAAAACTGGTATTTTTAAAATTGCTGCAAATGCAGAAATTGGTGGTAATACTGCCAATACAAGCGATACCTTTGTATCTGTTGAAGCTCTGAAAACTAAGTTTGATAATCTTGTATTTGATAATTCAACTATTGATGCAGGTGGTTCTGTTAAAATTAGTCTAAAAACTGTCGATAGCTCGACAAATATTGCACAAAATAATGTGCAAGTAACTTTTAGCTCAGATTGTGGAACGTTTACGAATAACACAGTAAACTCAAATCAAGGTTTAGTTGAAACAACTTATACTGCCATATCTAACGGAGGCCAATTATGTAATGGCACTCAAGTTATTAGTATTAGTGCAAATAATGGTGCAACGACGACTACTAAGAATATTACAATTAATCCGATTAAAGCCAATTCACTTGTATATAGTTCAGGTGAAGTTAAGTTAGGTGCCGCTAATAGTGGTTCTAGTGCATCTGGTAAGGTTGAATTTACAGTATATTCAAATAATCTGCCTGCTAAGAACCAAGCTGTATTGGTTGAGCTGATTTATGCGCCAGATGATCTTAGTTTTATTACACTGCATAACAAAAAAGAAAAAACAATTCAATCTAATGATGAAGGTAAGATTGTCGTAGATATCTTCCCTGGTAGCATACCAGGACCTGTGGAGCTTAAAGCCACCCTTGCTAGTGATAGAAGTGTTACAGCATTGACAAAAGATGTTTCTGTTGCAACAGGACGTGTTACACAAAATGGTTTGAGTCTATCTGTAACTAAGAATGCATTACAATGGGATATTGATGGCGACAAAGCTACGATTGTTGCGCGTTTACGAGATCGTGTTGGTAATAAAGTCCCTGATGGTACAGTTGTAAGTTTTGTTACAGAGGGCGGAAGTATTACGCCGAATTGTTCAACAACTGATGGAGAATGTAGTGTTGTTTTACAGACTCAGAACCCACGTCCAGTTGATAATCGCGTAACCGTTTTAGCTTATGTTGAAGGCGATAAATCTTATATTGATAAGAACTCTGATAATTTATATACAGCGGGTATTGATGAGCTCACGAGCAATATTGGTGACTTCTTCCGTGATGATAATGAGAATACGATTTTTGAAGCAGCTTTAGGTGAGTTTTTATATAAACGTGGGGCAGTGGGGAATACCTGTGCAGTCAGTACTTTTGCTCAACCAAATATCTCAGGAACATGTAGTTCAGAACTTTCTGCAGTAATACGTCAACAGTTAGTCTTCTCATTTAGTAATGATGTGCCAACAATTAAAGATGTAGCTGTGACTACAAGCAAAACAAACTTTACGTTCAAGCTATTTGGTAATAGCGCGCAATCTGTTCCTATGCCGACTGGAACAACAGTAGCCGTACAAGCAGAAGATAATACTAAAGATAATGAAAAATCATGTTCAGCAGAGTTATGGAGTGGTAATGCAACCGTTCCAGCTGTGTTTAATTTACTAACGCCATCAACATTTGCATCGAGTACACAAGTAAATTATTCATACCGCTTAAAAGAATGTGATTCGGGGGATAGTTTAATCTTGACTGTAACAGCTCCGACAGGACAAATTACAAAACAAGAATACACGATTCGTTAAAATAAAAAAAACAGCGCTTCGGCGCTGTTTTTTTATGGGGATTTTAATTTAAAAATTAAAGCGAAGTCCCCACACTCACACCCACTGTTGGGCGTACTTGCATAGAACTACAAGCACTCAGCGCCAAGACACATATCACCACCAATACAACTTTATTCATGCAACAAACCTTGAGATTTTGCCTGATTAAATAGGGCTGCCGAACGTGAACCACTACGACAGACCATTAAAATCGGTTTCGGCAGTTCGTTATAGTACTTCGCAAACTCCTGCACATCGGCCTGAGAAATTGCACCGCTGCTTACGGGTTGATAAATCACGCTAACCCGTGATTTTTCGGCAATGTCACGTAATTGGTTCACTTTCACCGTGTTGCCTGCTTCCTGATCAGGGCGGTTCACAATCACTGATTTAAACCCATCTTGCAGCAAGGTCTTAAACTTCTCAGGTGTCATTTGCCCCGAAACACTAAGATTGGCATTTAACGCACGGCTAAAATCACTGGCAGCAACGCATAGGGAGGTCGTGGTCATCGAGAGTACTAAAACCATCCCCATCCACAACGATTTAGTCATCTAACAGGTCCATTTGTTTGGCCAGTTGATATAAGTTGTTTGAGCGGTTGCCGGTACGGCAGAACATCAGAACCGGTTTTGGCAATTCATTAAAGTGATTGGCAAAGGTACGGACATCCAACTCGGTAATTTGCCCAGCCACCACCGGCTGATAGACATAATCCAGCCCTGCATTACGCGCTGCATCTTCAATTTGTGCGCTGGTCGGTTGTTCCGGGCCACCTTCCATGTCTGGACGGTTGTTAATAATTGATTTAAAGCCTTTTTCAACCACTTGGGTTACGTGTTCCGGGCCAATTTGACCTGCAAAGCCAACATGCTCACTCATAATGCCACTCCATCATCCATATCTGAATATTATGCTCTATAATACCACTAGCCAGATTTTCGCGCAGATTGTTCTGAAATATTTATAAACGATTACAACCATAAAACAACGCACTGGAGCAGCCATGCATGCCTATACTGTCGAGCCTCTCTATGTCAAAAGCGGTCAGGAGGTCATTGCTGCCGATTTTTACCTGCCAAAAACTCCTACTAAACCAGCCGTGATTTTAATGGCGCATGGTCTGGCCGGCCTGCGTCAGTTCAAGCTGGTGCAATATGCCAAACGCTTTGCCCGCGCCGGGTATGCGGTGGTGCTGTTTGATTATCGCTATTGGGGTGGCAGTACCGGGCGACCACGCGAGCTGGTGTCGTTGTCGCGGCAGCTGGATGACTGGCGTACCATGATTTCACATGTACAGGAACGACAATCGGTGGATGGGCGGCGGATTATCCTCTGGGGTACAGCATTAAGTGGTGGTTATGTCTTAACTTTGGCTTCGCAGTTAAACCATTTAAAAGCAGTGATGGTGCAGGTGCCATTTGTAGATGGCGCGGCCAGTGCCAAGCTGTATCCGATTCAGCAGCTGCCACGTGCCTTAAAAATTTCCAGTCAGGATTATATGGGCGCTAAAGTTGGCTTAATGCCAAAAACCTTGCCGGTAGTTGATCCGAAAGGGCTGTGTTTCTTACCGACGGCGGATAGTTATGAAGGTTATCTGTCGATTTTACATCCAGATTTTTACTGGAGTGGCGAGATTCCGGCACGGGCGCTGTTTCATCTGATCCGTTATCGGCCGATTCAGGATGTGCGCCAGATTAATATTCCGGTGCTGTTTATTGCCGCCAAACGCGACAGCCTGATCCCGATTGAATCGAGTCGTGAAACAGCCACCAATATTGCGCCTTATGTGCAATATCATGAATGGGATATGCAGCATTTTGATGTTTATCATGGCCAATATTTTGAAAAAGCCGTCAAGACTCAATTAGAATTTCTACATCAGCATATTGGAGTAAGCTAAATGATCGTTGTCTGTCCAGCCTGTAGTGCCAAAAACCGTGTTCCGGAGGATAAGCTAACTGCCCATCCAACATGCGGACAATGTCATCAGGCTTTAATTCCACTGGCGCCGATTGACCTGAATGAGCAGAATTTTAGCCAGTTTATCCAGCACAGTGATTTGCCAATCCTGATCGACCTGTGGGCAGAGTGGTGTGGACCCTGCAAGATGATGGCGCCGCATTTTGCCCAGGTTGCGGCGCAATATCCGCAAGTAATTTTTGCCAAAATTAATACTGAAGAAAATCCGCGTTTAAGCAGTGCCTTTAATGTGCGCAGTATTCCTACGCTGGTGTTGATGAATAAGACCACCGAAATTGCTAGAATAAGCGGCGCGTTAAGATCGACCGAACTGAAACAGTGGTTAGATCAGCACTTAACTTCAAACCCTTAATCACGCCCGGAGCGAATGTGTCAGATTCTCAACTAAAACCGGAAGGGACGCTCTCTCTTCAAACCATTGCTATGCCTGCCGATACCAACTGGAGTGGAGATGTGTTCGGGGGCTGGATTGTTTCGCAGATGGACTTGGCCGGGGCAATTCATGCCGAGCGTTTTACCCAAGGTCGCTGTGCCACCATTGCCATTAACCAGATGACCTTTCTGGTGCCTGTGAAAGTGGGTGATGTGATCAGCTGCTATACCAAAATCCTGAAACTGGGCAACACCTCAATTCAGATGCAGATTGAAGTCTGGGACAGCCATGACAGTTCACGTGCAGCAAAACGCGTTACCGAAGGCGTCTTTACCTTTGTCGCGGTAGATGTCAAAGGCAACAAGCGTCAGATTTCCGAGGAAGTGAAGCAGAAGTATCTGGAATCGCAAGCTGTATAATTTGTGCACTCAAAGATCAAAAATCCCAGTTCTGAAACTGGGGTTTTTTTATGGTTTAAAGCGGGTTAACGGGCTTTTTTAAGCTGATCTTTACTGACCCAGGCCCAGAGCATTTCACATTGAATTGGCGCTTCACCCGATTCATCGGTGACTTCGACCGCAACCAGCGTTTCACCTTTTTCGGTGTGTTGCATCAAGTGCTGCTGTTCTGCTGTCAGCGTTGCGACTGCGGTCATGGCGCCTTGCGTCGGGCGTTTAAAATCAACTTTAAAGCTTTTAATTAACACAATCGAGTGATCGGGCACATTCATGCCGGTCACAAAGCCGGTGGCGGTTTCTGCAATTAGCGCCATAGCACAGGCATGTACCTGGCCAATATGGTTTTGCATGGCTTTATGATTGTCAATTTTCACCACCACTTTGGCCGAACTGACTTCGAGATATTTTAATTTGGCTGTCCCCACCATAGGCACGATCCGGCCAAAGGCTTTGCTCCACAAAGTGGTGCGAATCACCTGTGGAAATTTTGCTGTCGCTTTGACTAATTTTGCTAAACGATTCGCTTGTGCCATGATCGATTCCTATGCGGGAGCAAAGAGCTTAATCTTTGAAGTTGTTAAATTGCAGTGGCAGGCCAAATTGCTGTTCTTTTAAAAACGCCATCACTTGCTGTAAGGTGTCGCGTTTTTTATCCGTCACACGGATTTTGTCGCCCTGAATAGAAGATTGCACTTTAATGCCGCTTTCTTTAATGGCTTTATTAATTTTTTTCGCGGTATCAGAGTCAAGACCATCTTTGAGCTTCACCGTCTGAATCACGTTTTTACCTGAGGCCGTGGCTTTTTGCGGGTCTAGCGCCTGCACATCAATCTTACGTTTATAAAAATGATTCTCCAGCATGGTATATACTTGCTCACATTGGAAATCACTTTCGGTTTTGATTTTGATCTCTTTGGCTTTCTCATTCAGTTCGATAGAAACATCTTGACCACGGAAATCGAAACGTGTTGCGATTTCTTTTTGAGTATTCTGAACTGCATGATTTACTTCAAAAATTTCTAATTCTGAAACAATATCGAAAGATGGCATAGTTTAGACCTTTACAAATGGAAAGAATATCTGAGATGCTAGGGATGTTTTCTTCATTTGCCAAGTGTTGTTTACATCAAAGGAGTGCACAATGATCCGTAAGCAAGAAATTACAACATTTGAGTTCCCAGAAAATGCAATCATCTGGGATGTCCGTGATGCAAGTGCTTATGCTGAAGCGCATATTCAAGGCGCAGTCAATCAGCCAATTGCCAACTTGTCAGCAGATAGCTTGACTCAGGTGTCAGCGGATCAACCGATTTACATCTTATGTGGCGGTGGCAGCAAAGCGCCGCGTGCGGCTGAATTGTTAGAAGAGCTGGACAGCTCACGTGAATATGTGGTGCTGATGGGCGGTACCCGTGCTGCACGTGATGCTGGTTTGCCTTTGGTTCAAGGGCAATAATCAAAAAGCGCCGTCAGGCGCTTTTTTATGAACACTGTTTATCATTGACTAAAAAAGATCAGAACACTCTCTCACATGATCAAGCATTTTAAATGAAGAAAATAAATGCTCTCCTCGACTTCCACACTAAGCCTGATCTTTCAAACTAAACCGGGCCATCATTCTCGATCTATACAACGTTTTTAGCTTAGGCCTTAAAATACGGTTTCTTGGCTTTGGCTTTCTTTTGAAAACGGCGGATGTTAAGTTTCTCCAGTACCTGCATCGGCACCGGGCAGGCCTCATTTAAAATCTGTGCGGCCAGAATTTCACTGCATAGCGGTGCAAACAGAAAACCTTTGGAACCGAGTCCAGTCAGGCTATAGACTTGCTGTCCGGTTTCAAGTGCTCCAAGCAGCGGGAAATAATCCTGACTTTGCGCACGGATTGACGCACGGCCTTGCCAGCTGTGTGGATCAGGCAGGGTGTCCGCATAGTCGGGGAAGACGCTACGGATCAGCGCCAGATTATGTTCATGATCTTCTCGTAAGACTTCGGCATCATCTCGACCCGGATAAAAAGACGCGCCTAAAATCAACTGCTCTGCATCGAGCTGCATACAGTAACCGCCATAACTATAGGCGCTATCTAAACGCAGCGGTTGCTGGGTATTCTTCAGCCAGCTGACCTGACCCCGAATCGGTTTTAACAGCGGATAATGTTCAAAAAACTGGCCAGATTCACGGGCTGTGCAGACAAAGACATGATCAAACTGGCCCAGAGATTGGTTGTCACTGAACAGTTCCGGTCGATCTGTCGGGTGAATCTGGGTGATTTTGGCCTGCTGATATTGAATCCGCTCATGCGCCAGAATCTCCGCACACAGTTGATGTGGCGACACCGCGCCAGCCTGTAGCAGACGCAGGGCAGGAAATTCTGATCGCAGCTGTGCGTCTAAATCTTTTTCCAGAATACCTGGCGGATATTCATCGGCCAGTGCCAGCAGCTGTTCCGGATTTTTTAGCCCAAGCTGATTGACCTGAATCGGGCGGAAGGCCTGAAACTTTGCATAATGATTTAAGGCATGTTGCCAGGCCAGGGTCATTAAATGGGTATGGCTCTGTTCAATAGCACAGAGCTTCGGATTGAGCAGGGCTAGCGGATTACCTGAGCCACCCGCCAGTGGCGCGCTTTGATCATACAGAGAAACTAGATGGCCACGCTGGGCAAAAGCCCAAGCTATGCTTAAACCGGCAATACCGGCACCAATAATGGCAATATGCCGTTGCTGTACAGAGGTCGAAGGAACTGAGGTTGCTGGTTCAGTTTCCCGTTCTGGGCTAAGCGGTTCTTCTGGCGCTAACCAGATGCCTTTTAGCATTTCGCGTTTATGGCCAAACCCGCGCGGCCGGGAAATATGAATCCCGTGCTGTCTTAAACCTCGCTTTAACACCCCGGCTACACTAAAGGAAGCGAAGGTAGTGCCGACATCTGACAGGCGAATAATATGATTGAGCACCTGTTCTTCCCACATATCCGGATTGCAGGAGGGCGCAAAGCCATCTAAAAACCAGGCATTGACCTGTGTGGTTTTGGCCATCATCGGAAAGACATCGTGTGCATCACCGAGCCAAAGGTCGATAGAAAAACGCTGCTCCGGAAACGACAGGCGATGACAGCCGGCCAGTGGTAATGGGTACTGGGCAATCAGCTGATCGGCCAGAGGTTTTAGTTCCGGCCAGGCATTTAAGGCGCGAATTAAATCGGCTTTGGAAAGCGGAAATTTCTCCACCGAAATGGCATGTAAATGGCTGTGATTATTCGGACGCACCTGTTGCCACAGTTGCCATAAGGCCAGAATATTCAGGCCGGTGCCGAAGCCGGTTTCTCCGACACAGAAATATTCATAATCTTGCAGGGCTGCCAGAAGCTCGGACAGGTCATTACCGTTTAAAAACACATGCCGGGTTTCCAGCAGGCCATTGTCCTTGGAAAAGTAGACATCCCCAAACTGTTTCGATACCGGGACATCAATGCCCTCAATATGTTGCCAATCGAGATCGGCGGTTTGAATGCGATTAGACAACACCCAGATTACCTTTAATGAAGCAGAACATTACCACTGACGGCGACGTTTGGTATACACATAGCTGGCCACCAAAAAGCCCAGCAATACGCCGACAGCCAGCGTGGCAGCGCCGTAAAGAAACATCTGTGCGCTACGTTCACTTTGTAAGACCTGAACCTGTACACCCAGATTGTCATTTTTCAGCTGCAGTTCCTGGTTTTGCGCCAGTGCTTCCAGATTGGCTTTTTCCAGCTGTTGCAGGCGGCTTTCCTGATCTTTGACCAGCGCCTTGATTTTAGCTTCCTGTGCCGCTTTATTCTTGGCTAGCTGCTCAGCGGTCAGCGGCTGGTTGGCCGTTGCCGGCGCTGTGGTGGTGGCCACAGCCGGTATAATCGCCGGTTTGGCTGGCGTTGCGACCGCTGGCGTGACTTGAGCCGTGGTATTTACAGCAGCGGGTGCAGCCGGTTCAACGGCCCACAGTGCAGAACAGAAGAAGGATAGACCCAGTAGACTCGGGACAACAACGCGCATGCAGCTTATCCTTTAGGAAATGCTTTATTAAAAGGTTTGACTTCAATCTGGCCATAGACGCCTGCTTTCAGGAATGGCTCATCTTGCAGCCAGGCATCAAGGGCTTCACGAGAATCAAAATCGACAATAATGGTACTGCCATAAAAACCCACTTGTGGATTGGCCGGATCTTTCGGCATCGCACCGGCGACAATCAGACGGCCTTCATCATCCAGCTGTTGCAGACGTTCAAGATGTTGCGGACGAATGGCCAGACGTTTTTCGACGGTTCCTTCGTTATCGGTACAGGTCACCACAAATAAAGGCATAAGGTATTCTCGCTCAAGCGGACTGAAGGATTTATTCGGCAGTTTTAAAGTATTTACGCAATACAATAAACTGAATAATGATAAAGGAAAACATCACAATCATGTCACCAAAAGCAGTGAATTCTCCCCAGTATTTTCCACCCATAAAGATATAGGCAAAGAAGCCGTGCAGGAAGGACATTAGCAGAAACATCCCGACCCAGGCATAGTTCAATTTCATCCAGCCTTTGTCGCTTAAATTGAACACCGGACCAAACAGGCGTTGGATTAATGGCTTACGATCTTTGCTGAACCACGGCGACAGCAGGAAGGCGCCAGCAAAGACCAGATTCAGCAAGACAGCTTTTAGGCGAATATAGAAGTCATCGCTCAGCATCAGGGTAATGCCACCAAAAATCACGGTCATAAACAGCACAATCCACTGTTGTTTGTCCAAACGGAATTTTTGCGACACAAATAGCGCACCATACACCACTAACATGGAAATGATCAGACCGGTGGTGGCTACAAGAATATTATTGTTATCCACACCACCAGCAGAGCCGATCATTTGCAGCAAAGGATGGTGGGTATCTTTTGGATCTACAGTTTTATATAAATAAAAGAAAATAATGAGTGGCACAAAGTCTAAAAGTGCTTTCATGTTAGAGTATCTAAATCTGATCAAATAAATGTCATAGTATAGAGATGCACGGCGTAGATTTACATACACATAGCAATATTTCTGATGGAACTTTAAGTCCGCAGCAATTGATTGCAGCAGCAGCTGAACTGTCGATCCATACGCTGGCATTGACTGATCATGACAGCATGGATGGAATTGCACTGGCTCAGGAAGCAGCGAAAAATCACGGGATTAAGCTCATATCTGGCGTGGAAATTTCCAGCCAGTGGTCACGTCCGGCGACCAAAAAAAGCTATGCTGTGCATATTGTGGCCTTGAATATGCAAAATCCGGCGCCGATGGCGGCACTACTGGCCCAGCAAAAAAATATTCGTGCTGCGCGCTCCAAACAGATTTGCGAGCTGCTAATTCCGCTGATTGGTGAAGATATTTATACCGATGTGATTGCCAAGGTAGATAATGTCCCGGATCGGGTGACCCGTACCCATATTGCCAAAACCCTGGTGGAAAAAGGCTATGTTAGTCGGCCGCAGCAGGCCTTTGATAAATACATTAAAGAAGGCAAAAAAGCCTATGTGAAATTTGAAGGCTTGGGCTTGGAGGAAACTATTCAGGTGATTCATGCCAGTGGCGGTTTTGCGGTGCTGGCGCATCCGACCCGTTATGATCTGTCGGCGACCAATATCCGTTACCTGATTGAAATTTTTGCCAAATTTGGTGGAGATGCCGTCGAGTTGCCGCCGGCGATTGATCCAAGTTCTACCCGGCAGATGGTGGACCGGATGATTGCCGAGCATGGCTTAAAAGTCTCGGTCGGTAGCGATTTTCATGGTGAAAATATGCCGTGGATGAAACTGGGCAATATTCCCAGCCTGAAACCGGGGCAGGTCGGAATTTGGGAAAGTTTTGTCAATCCATCACCGGCGCTGACTGCGTAAACGTATTTCAGCATCAAAAAAAACCTCAGCTGGGCTGAGGTTTTTTGCTTTAGAGCAGGTTATTGTCCTGTGCCTGAATTGGTGGTGGTGTCGGTTTCCCCAAAGTCGAGAGTAATTCGATTTCAATGGTGCGCACCATCGCATCTAAAGGCAAGTCATTACTTTGCGTACCAAATGGCTCTTCAATTTCCGAGCTTAGGGCGTCCAACCCCAAGAAGGTATAAGCCAGAATCCCGACCAGTAGTGGTGTCGCCAGCCCCAGCGTCGAGCCCAAGCTAAACGGCAGCATAAAGCAGAAAAAGTACACGGTACGGTTTAGCAATACCGAATAGGCAAACGGCAGCGGGGTGGTGGCAATCCGGTCACAACCGGTTTGCACCAGGCTGAGTTCCATCACATGCTGGTTCATCTGGCTGTAAATAATATCGGAAATTTCACCTTCTTTTAGGGCCTGCATCAGTTCCCATTGAATCAGGCTGAGGGTATATTGCGGCGCATTGGCCTGTTGATACAGCTGGGTTACGGCCTGCTGGCTCATACCGCTGGTTTCTACCAGTTCAGTCGGATTGGCAGTTTGATGGCGCAGACGGTCACGCAACACATTGGCAAACACAATCACATGCTGAATCACCCGTTCCCGGCGGCCTTGGGCCAGCATCCGGCAGTCGCGGTCAAAATGGCGCGCATTGGCAATTAACATGCCCCACAGTTTGCGGGCTTCCCACCAGCGGTCATAACAGGCCGAATTTTTAAAGCCAAGGAAAATCGACAGCACCACCCCAATTAAGGTAAAGCCGATCAGGGGGAAATCAGAGAAGTGAAAATACCCGACATAGGACAGGCCGCCGACAATCGCCGACAGCAACATGACCACGCCCAAAGGTGGTAACACCTTCGGTAAGATGGTACCTCGCCAGGAAAATAACAGCCTAAATACGCTCGGTTGGTCACGTACAATCATGTCTGGGAATCAGCTTAAGTTTTTCATGATCTTCTGTGCTGGCCGGGTTTTTGTCAATATGTTGCGCTGCTTAAAATGTCGACTCGATGAGTTGATGTTCAGCAAAGGAAAAACTGCCTTCGGGAGCAATAATACAATGATCAATCAGGCGGATATCAACCAGCTGGCAGGCCTGCTGGATGCGCTGGGTCAATTGTAAATCGGCTGGTGAGGGCTGTGGCTGTCCCTGAGGATGATTATGACTGATCACCAGCGCCGTAGTGTTTTTCTGGATGGCAAAGCGTAGCAGCTGGTTGATCGAAATTTCACATGAATTGAGCGCGCCAAAAAACAGTTTCTTAAAACAGATTTTGCGCAGCTGCGCATCCAGGCACAATACTGCAAATACTTCCTGAGTTTCACCGAGCAGTTCAAAGCGTAAATAGTCCAGTAGCAGCCGGGAGGAGCTGAGTTCCAGTTTGTCCTGCTGCAAATGCTGGGCGGTATAGCGCCGGCCCAATTCCTTGACCGCCATCAGCTGGCTGTATTTACTTGGACCCATGCCATGAAACTGGCTTAAATCGGGCAGGGCGGCATCGAGTACCGCATTCAGGCTGCCAAAGGCCTGTAATAAATGACGGGCCAGTTCAACGGCAGAGTACTGCTGGGAGCCGGAGCGCAGGAAAATAGCCAGCAGTTCGGCATCGGAAAGACTGTGCGCGCCGTACTGGATCAGGCGTTCACGCGGACGCTCCTGTTCCGGCCAATGTTTAATACTGAAGTTCATTGTTATTAGACTTATTGGTGATGAATTGTTATGGATTTCGCCCAGACATGTCTTGGGAATGACAATATTTAATGCTATTGTGAGCCCCACTGCAACAGAAAGGTAAGCTGTTCGTGAGTTTTGATTTAAGTGTCATTCCTAATAAAAATATTATTGTGGGTATTACTGGCGGTATTGCCGCCTACAAAAGTGCCATTCTGGTTCGCCGTTTAAAGGACGCTGGCTTTAACGTCCGGGTGGTGATGACCGAAGGGGCACAAGCCTTTATTACACCGCTGACCTTTCAGGCGTTGTCGGGCAATCCGGTGCATACCCAGTTGCTGGACCCGGAAGCCGAGGCCGGCATGGGGCATATTGAACTGGCACGCTGGGCCGATCTGGTGCTGATTGCACCGGCCAGCTGTGACACCCTGGCCAAATTTGCCGCCGGTCTGGCAGATGACTTGTTATCGACTTTATATCTGGCCACCAGTGCCCCGGTCTGGGTGGCACCGGCCATGAATCAGCAGATGTGGGCGGCCAAAGCTACGCAGCGCAATCTGGCGACGCTGGTAGACGATGGCGTGCATGTGATTATGCCGGAATCCGGCTCACAAGCCTGTGGTGATGTCGGTCTGGGCCGTATGCCTGAGCCGGAAGAGCTAGCGCGTCAGGTCACCGATTATTTCCATAAAGCGCAGCGTGCGATTGCTGAAAAATTTGGTCTGCTGGCCAGCAAGCATGTGGTGATTACCGCCGGGCCAACCCGTGAAGCGATTGATCCGGTACGTTATATTTCCAATCATAGTACCGGGAAAATGGGCTTTGCCCTGGCAGCAGCCTGTTACGCAGCCGGTGCCAAAGTCACGCTGATTGCCGGGCCAGTCAGTCTGGATACACCAAACGGGGTCCGCCGTATTAATGTCTCTTCAGCCGTGCAGATGCTGGACACCAGTATGCAGTTGCTCGATGAAGGTTGTGATGTGTTTATTGCCACCGCTGCGGTTGCCGATTACCGCGTGGCTGAAGTTGCAGAGCACAAAATCAAAAAATCCGGAGATGAACTGGATATCGCCTTAATCAAGAATCCGGATATTGTGGCGACTATCGCGCAGCAGGAAAAACGTCCGTTTATGGTCGGCTTTGCTGCTGAAACGCGCAATGTCGAAGAGTATGCGGCTGGTAAACTGGTAGCGAAAAAACTGGATATGATTGCCTGCAATGATGTGTCCCGTGCAGACATTGGTTTTGCCTCTGATGAAAATGCCATGACGGTGTTCTTTGCTGAAGGCTATCATCTGCCAAAACGCGATCTGGAGAAAGCCTCCAAGCAGGAAATTGCCCAGCAGCTGGTCGAAGCCATTCATGATGCCTTGCACCATGATCCGGCGCAGGATGAAGCCTTCTGATCCTGTCAGAACAAATAAAAAAGCCCTGCAAGTGCAGGGCTTTTTCGTGCTGGACTTAAATGCCTGAATACAATTAAGCCTGACCTTCTGCAGCAGCGGCTTGTGCGCGTTGCATGTTGGCTTCAAATTCAGCATCAAAGTTGATTGGTGTTAACAGCAATTGCGGGAAGCTGCCTTTGGTAACCATATCATTCACTGCTTCACGCAAGAACGGGAACAGGATGTTCGGGCAGTAGGCACCCAGAATATACGGCAGACGTTCTTCTTCTACGCCATCAATCAGGAAAATACCTGCTTGAGTGACATCTACAATAAATGCTGTATCACCGGCATTGTTGGCTTGAACAACAACTTTTAAAGACACTTCAAAGTGGGTTGGATCAATCTTTTCTGCAGAAGACGACAGATTGATATTCAGTTCAGGCTGCCATTCTTTGGTAAATACTTGTGCCCCTGGAACTTCAAAAGAAATATCTTTTGTATAAATACGCTCTAATGCCAATTGTGGTTGAGCTTGTTGTTGTTCACTCATTATTTATTCCTTAAAAATATGAACAGAAAATTAACTGAAATTATGACGCCAGTAAGTCATCGAGTTTGCCTTCACGCTCAAGGGCGTAAAGCTGGTCGAAACCACCAATGAACTGCTCATTAATAAAAATTTGTGGAACAGTACGATGGTTGGTGCGCTGCATCAGTTCAGTGCGGACTTCTGGTGCTTCGTTGGATAAATTGATTTCTTTATAGACAACGCCTTTACGCTCAAGAAGCTGTTTTGCACGTACGCAATATGGACATACAGTTGTTGAATAAATCGTTACTTCAGCCATTGCTAATCTCCTTAAGCGGATTATTTGCTTTTTACTAAAGGTAAGCCTTGTGCTTTCCAGTTACTGATCCCACCATCCAGACGATAGCTATCTGCGTGGCCCACCTGTTGCAGGGCAGTGCCGGCAATTTGACCTAAATTGCAGATAAATACCAATGGACGGTCAGCGGTTTTTAACTCTTCAATATGGCTTGAAACTTTGCTGTAAGGAATGTTGCGGCTGCCGCTGATATGGCCTTCACGGAAGTCTTTGGCATCACGTAAATCAATCAGCATGGCATTTTTGGCTTTCACCAGAATCCCTAAAGATTGTGGGGAAATTTTACGCCCGTTACGTTGGCCTTCCAAAATGAAGAATAAAACCACCAAAACTGCCAGTGTTCCAAACAAGAAGGGGTGATTCCCCATAAACTCGAACCAACGTTCCACAAGTCACCTAAATTACAATTTCAAAAATTGTCACAGAGTATAGCCTATAAATATGGTGATCAAAATCACCGCTTCAAGGGTCGGGTTGCAATTAAACTAATTTTTTTGCTGGGCTTCGTTGACTTCATCAATCAGACGTAAATAACTGTCGAGCCGGCGCGTTAAAATCTCACCCGCTGCCGCCGCCTGACGCAAGGCACATTGCTTTTCGTGCTTATGGGTACAGTTACGGAATTGACAGTGACCGAGCAGATTTTCAATTTCCGGAAAACCCTGCTGGATTTTTTCAGTCGTCAAATGCCACAGGCCAAATTCACGGATGCCCGGTGAGTCAATGAGCGCCGAACCTTCACCAAACGGAATTAAGCGGGTGGAGGTGGTGGTGTGCTGACCCAAGGCCGAGTTTTCTGAGATGATATTGGTTTTCTGCGCCGCTTCCGGCACGATGGCATTAATCAGGGTGCTTTTACCGACACCGGACTGACCGACAAAGGCCACAGTTTCATTTTTTAAACGGTTGGACAGTTCGGTCAGATCTGCATCGGACTGGGTCTGCATCACTTCATAACCCAAATTGCGGTATTCTTGCAGTAAATCCAGAATCGGATCATTTTCGGTAAGTAGGTCGGATTTGTTCAGGATCAGCAGCGCCGGAATATTGGCATCGGCACAGGCCACCAGATAGCGGTCAATCAGACCCGGTGCTGGTTCTGGCAGCGGTGCAAACACAATCACAATCAGCGAGATATTGGCCGCCACCGGTTTGACTTTGTGGTAACGGTCCGGGCGCGTGAGTAAAGACTGACGCGGATGAATCGCGCTAATAATGCCCAGACCGGTATTTGGATCGGCCTGCCATTTAACCCGGTCACCGGTAACCAGTAATTCCAGGTTGGTACGGGTATGACAGCGCCAGATGCTGCCCAGTTCAATCGGTTTCCAGAACGGTTCAGGTTCACCTTCGGCCACCACGGGTTTTTCAGGATGCTGCTCCGGCACGGAGAGGGCTTGTACTTCCAGCTGGCGTCCATAATGCTGCACCACCAGACCTTCCAGATCATTGGAGCTGTCTATATCTTCCTGCCGGGTTTGCTGCTGTTTCTGAATGCGGCGTTGTTGCTGTTCAGTCAGGCGACGCTTACGAATTAAAGCCATTCATATCCTAAAAAACCATGAAATCTGGAGTGCAAAAATAGCATGAAGCACGGGCAGAATGACACCCAAGAACACAGAAATTTGCTACTATAGCCGTTTTTAAGACGAATAAGATTGCACATTTATGAGCAGCACGCCTGATACCCGCTTAATTTGGATTGACCTGGAAATGACAGGTTTAGATACCGATAATGATCAGATTATTGAAATTGCCACCATTGTGACAGACGATCATTTAAATATTCTGGCGGAAGGTCCGGTACTGGCCGTGCATCAATCAGATCGTATTTTAAATGCCATGGATGAATGGAACACGCGTCAGCATGGTCAGTCGGGGCTAATTGAGCGTGTACGTCGCAGTAAACTGAGCGCGCAGGATGCCGAGCAGCAAACCTTGGAATTCCTGAAAAAATGGGTCAATCCAAAAACCTCGCCGATGTGCGGTAACTCGATCTGTCAGGACCGTCGCTTTTTACACCGGTTAATGCCGGAGCTGGAGCAGTTCTTCCATTACCGTAATCTGGATGTATCTTCTGTTAAAGAACTGGCCAAACGCTGGCGTCCGGAAATCATGAGCGGCTTAAAGAAAAATGCCTCTCACCTGGCCATGGATGATATCCGTGACTCGATTGCCGAGCTGAAATACTATCGTGAATATTTCTTTATTATGAATAAATAAGTATCTGTTCATCATCCATCTATTTGCACTATGGGGACGAGCGTATCCACAGCGCTTAAGAAGAGGCTTTGGGCCTCTTTTTTTATCGCTATCGTTTTATCTGCTGTTACTTCGGCGTAATTCAGAAATCACACCCGTTATAAAGATGTAATCTTTTTGGCGATTATTTAGACAGGATGCGGCTGCGCGCTTATGATAGGAGCAATGTGTATTTCAAAACCCATTTGCCGCAATGATCGGAGTACCTTAAATCATGCAAAGTAATAACCCGATCCTGACACGCGTTGAGGTGTCGAGTGATTATGCCCAGCCGATGAGCGTGCAGGGAGCAATCCAAAAATCTGTCCTGCTGACTTTAATTGCCGCCGTGGTGGGCATCGGCCTGTTTTTCTACAGTTTCCTGACCGCCAATCTTTCTATTGCCTATGCCGGCGCAATTGTCGGTGCCATTGGCGGACTGATTCTGGCTTTGGTGGCCACCTTTAAGCCAAATACAGCGCGCACGCTGGCCATTCCCTATGCGCTGTTTGAAGGGGCCTTTCTGGGCGGGATTTCAGTGATCTTCCAGTTGCAGTTTCCGGGTGTGCCATTACAGGCCTTGCTGGCTACCTTTGTGACCACATTGGTGATGTTTGTGCTGTATCGTACTCGGGTAATTCGCGCCACTGAAAAATTTAAGGCGGTGGTGATGTCGGCCTCAATTGCGATTGCGATGGTGTTTGTGGTGCAAATCTTTCTGAGTCTGGCTTTGGGGTCGAGTATTCCTTATCTGTTTGAAAGCAACTGGCTTGGAATTGGCTTTGCAGCATTTGTGGCCGTGATTGCCTCTTTAAACCTGATTCTAGACTTTGACCTGATTGAAACCGGTGCAGCACAAGGTGCACCGAAAAGCATGGAATGGCTGAGCGCCATTGCCTTATTGGCCACCTTGGTCTGGATGTATTATTCCTTCCTGCGTTTGCTGGGCTTATTGCAAAGCAATGATTAACTTCCCTGCATTTATCGACATTAACATCGCGCAACCTTTGCGCGATTTTTATTTTCTTCGGAGGAATTGAAAAAAAGGCGCATTATGCAATTTCCGAATTGGCTCAGAATTGGCATGATACTGCAAAATCAATATGAGTGAGATTCACATGGCACAAGGACTATTAGCGGGTAAACGCTTTTTAATCGCGGGTATTGCGAGTAAATTATCCATTGCATTTGGTGTTGCTCAGGCTTTACATCGTGAAGGTGCAGAGCTGGCTTTTACCTATCCGAATGAAAAATTGAAAAAACGTGTGGATGAATTTGCAGAACAGTTCGGTTCTAAAATTGTTCTTCCTTGTGATGTTGCGGTAGATGCTGAAATTGAACAGGTCTTTGTCGATCTTGCTCAACATTGGGATGGTCTGGATGGCGTGGTGCATTCAATTGGTTTCGCACCAGCCCATACCTTAGATGGTGACTTTACTGATGTGACCGACCGTGAAGGTTTTAAAATTGCGCATGACATCAGCGCCTACAGCTTTGTTGCGATGGCGCGTGCCGCAAAACCATTATTACAGGCGCGTCAAGGCTGTTTATTAACCCTGACTTATCAGGGTTCTGAGCGTGTAATGCCAAACTACAACGTGATGGGCATGGCCAAAGCTTCGCTTGAAGCAGGGGTGCGTTATTTAGCCTCTAGCTTGGGTGCTGAAGGCATTCGTGTTAATGCCATTTCTGCCGGTCCAATCCGTACATTGGCTGCATCAGGAATTAAATCATTCCGTAAGATGTTGGATGCCAATGAAAAAATTGCCCCATTAAAACGTAATGTCACCATTGAAGAAGTGGGCAATGCCGCTTTATTCCTGTGCTCACCGTGGGCCAACGGGATTACCGGTGAAATTCTATATGTAGATGCTGGCTTTAATACTGTGGGTATGAGCGCCGCCATGATGGACGCAGAATAAGTCGGAAAGTTTTAACCTGCGCCGGCTTTTTATCGGATAGTTACATATTGATAAACAAGCGGCCGGGTTGAAGCGATGTTTTATGTGGTTATTTTGTATAAAATAGCCACACTTTTTTTTAGCTATTTATTACAGAACAATGATGCCAAGCAATATATTTGCAGCACTAGAAAAATTAGGCCTCAGCCCACAAAAACGTGCCCTCCATATTCAATTTTCTCAGCCTGCCTTAAATACCGATGTTTTTTTACAGCGCATCGACGGTGAACACCAGCTCAATGACGGTTTACATGCCGAACTGATCTGTCTTTCGACCAATGCCCAGATTCCGTTAAAACAGTTTATCGGCGCGCAGGTTGCCGTCGATCAGGTCACTGACCAAGGCCAGCTGTTTCGCAGCAGCGGTATTATCACCGCAGCCGCGCAAGGCCAAAGTGATGGCTCTCTGACGCTCTATAAACTCACACTAGAAGATCCGACCGCACTCTGGCATAAACGCCGTAACAGCCGCGTGTTTATGAATAAAAGCGTGCGCGAGGTCAGTGAGATCTTATTTAAAGAATGGCAAAACAAAAGCCCGCTCTTTGCCGCCAGCCTGACCCTGGACTTAACCGGACTGACCCAGGAACTGGATGTGCGTCCCTTTATCATGCAGTCCAATGAAACCGACTATGACTTCCTGACCCGACTCTGGCGCAGTGAAGGGATTAACTGGCTGATTGATGAAGCCCAGTTACAGGTCGTACATTCCAGCAGCCCGCTTCAGGCCCAGAAATTACGCCTGATTGATGACAACAGCCAGTACAGCGCCTTAAATCGTCGCAGTATCCGCTTTCATCGCTCCAGTGCCACCGAACAATTAGACAGCATCACCCAGTTGATTGCCCAGCGCAGCCTGCAACCCACTGCCGTACATCTGCAACGCTGGCAGTCAGACAGCCTCAGCCAGGAAGAAGGTGCCGGTTCAGTGCAAAGCAAACACCAGCACAGTCATAATCAGGACAATGCCAGCTTGAGCCTGGAACAAGCCTGGCAGATCAGCCCGGCCTGGATGCAGGATTTAAATGGCGAAGATCAGGCCACAGCCTCTTCCAACAACCAGCTGGACAAGCTGAACCAGAACCTCAGTCACTACCACGACCTGCAATCCAAATACTTCAGCGCCCATTCCACCGTCCGTGATGCTCAGGTCGGCTACTGGTTTGAACTGAATGAACACCCGGAAATTGACCAGCACAGCGCAGCCGACAAAGAATTCTTAATTACCGGCAAACAGTTCTATAACCAGAACAACTTACCTAAAGACCTCAATCAGCAGATCAACCAGCTACTCAGCCAGAGCCACTGGCATAGCCATTTTAGTTTTCAACAAAAACAACACCCGGATGAACGTCAAGGCAATACCTTAACCCTGCAACGTCGCAACATCCGCACCGTCCCGGAATACCATCCACTACAGCACCGACCAGCAGCCCATCCGCAGCGTGCTCGGGTGGTGGGACCTGCTGGCGAAAGCATCCATGTCGATGAATGGGGAAGGATTAAAGTCCGTTTCCTGTTTACCCGCAGTGATGACCATCAGCATGATGGCGGGGCCGGCAGTAATGACAATGACACCGATTCCGCCTGGGTCGATGTACTGACGCCTTGGGCCGGAGAAGGCTACGGGGCACGTTTCCTGCCACGGATTAATGAAATTGTGGTGATCGACTTCTTTGACGGTAACATCGACCGGCCTTTCGTGGTTGGTCGTTTACATGAAGCAGAACGCTCGCCAACCCAATTCGACCAACAAGGCCAACTACCCGACACCAAAAAACTCAGCGGGATCCGCTCACAGGAAATTGAAGGCAGTGGCTTTAACCAGCTGCGTTTTGATGATACTCCGAAGCAGATTTCTGCCCAGCTGCAAAGCAGCCATGGTGCGACCCAACTGAACCTGGGGAACTTGAGCCATCCGAAAGCCAGCGCTGAAAGTGATGGCCGTGGTGAAGGTTTTGAACTGAGAACCGATCAGTGGGGTGCAGTACGTGCTGGAGAAGGCTTACTGATTTCGACCCATCCACAGGCACAAGCCGAAGGCAATCATCTTGATACCAGTGAGGCCAAATCCCAGATTGAAGGCTCACTGAACAATGCCCAAGCTTTAAGTGAAGTGGCCAAAAACCAGCAGACCGATCCTTTAGAAGTTCTCGATAACTTAAAGAACTTCTTAGAGCAGATCGAACAGCAGGATGAAAATAAAGCTGCTGCTTTTAAACAGGCCTTAATGATTCTTAGCGCACCAAACTCTATTGCGTTGAGTAGCCAGCAAGATGTGCATCTCTCTGCCGATGGTCAGATCAGCCACAGTGCCGGAGAGAGTATTAACCTCAGCACGCAGCAGTCTTTGATTGCCCATGCCAGCCAGAAACTAAGCCTGTTTGCAGCCCAAGACGGTGCACGTTTATATGCGGGTAAAGGCAAAGTCGAGATTCAGGCACAGGGTGATGGTGCAGATCTGATTGCAAGAAAGGGTGTGCAGATTATTTCGACGGAAGATGCGGTCTATATTACCAGTCCAACCGAAATTAACCTGACCGCTGGCGGTTCACAAATCAAGATTAATGGCTCGGGGATTTTTCCGACCACGGGTGGCAAGTTTGAGGTGAAGGCGGGGCAGCATAGTTTTGTTAGTGGAGAGAAGCTAGTAGTTGATTTACCTAGTTTCCCTGAGTTAATTACTAAAAAATTCACCAAAAAATTTATTGCAAGAAATGATATAGGGAAACCAATGCCTAATATTAAATATATGGCATTTTTTGAAAGTGGAAATATTGAAACTGGTAAGACGAATGCCAAGGGTGAAACTACCCTGTTTCAAACGGATATCCAAGAAAAAATATTTATACATTTTGATACTACCTTTGATTCAAATATAAAATTTAATGAAGAGTAAAGATATGTCTTTCACAGCAAAATTTATTATTAGATATCGACATCAAGCAGGACATTGGGAAAATTTCGATGGAGCCAAATATAGGATTGTTGCCTCAAGTGGTAAGATATTGAAGGAAAATTTATTAACCTCTTCTACAGGGGAAACAATAGTCATATCAACTGAAAAATCAGAAGATATTAGGGTAGAGTTATTTAATCTAAAAACAAATACCTATGATATACCAACTTATGTGGTTAAAAATTGCACTGAGAATACGCGAGAAAAAACGAGTATAAAAACCGTAAACGTTGAAAAAGGATATATTCAAGTTAAATTTACAGCACCTAAAGCTATAAATTTAGATAAGAATATTAAATACCATTTTGAATTTAAGCCAACAGGTGAAAAAGGGATCATAACGCTCTCTAATAGTCTTAAAAATGGATTAACAAAAACATATACAACTGAGCCTTCAAGCCTTTTAGATGGTGGTTATCCAAAACAAGTTAAAGCAAAATTTATAAAGCTATTTACAGATGTAAGTCCATTAGCACGAATTCATCTTAAAGTTGTGAAAAAAGATGGTAAAGAATCAAATGAGATATCAACTACTTTTGCACCACGAGTCATTCCTATAGGATCTAAGTTCCATTACAGAGAAATATCATTAGAAAAAGTCTTTTGGGAAGATAAAACAGAAGAAGCTGTTAAAGAAAGTAAGACAGTAGCACAAAGATTGAATGAATATAGGAAAGTGGTAATTAGTATTAGTAGAGTCGCGGGTACCACTTATCAACTCGAACGAAAAGACTTGGGAGAGCTTATTGCTCCAAATTTAAATTCTCAAAATGCAGTAACTTGGCAAGATGGTAAAGAAATAACGATTAGAATACCGAAGAAATTTAAAGGTATTTTAATTATTAAAAATTATAAAACTAAGAAGGCTATAGCAACAATAAATGTAGCTAAATTTCCAAATGAGAATGAAACAATATCTTTTGGACAGAGTAAATTTGAATTACCAAAGCCACCCTCTAGTGGTGCAAAAAAATTGATGGAAGATGCACAAAAAGGTGTTAAGGATGCACCACAACAAAAAGCTGAATTTTTAACATATACTATTTCAACTAATTGTAATGATCAGAAGTTTAGAGAAAAGTATGATCTAGAAGATCTAAAAACTTGTAGCGATAAAGAGTTTGCAATAATTGTAAATGCAATTTTTACAAATTTTGTATGGGATAATGGGATTGTACCTGTATTTTCAGCAACAGTAACAGGAACCACAGACATTGCAAAGAATGCACTTAGAGATAATTATATAAATAAATATTTAATACCCTTTTTTAAAAATATAGGTGTTGCTGCTAAAGATATTCTAATCGCTGTCAAAACTCAAAATAAAACATTGATGTTGTTTTTTTTGGGGCTTTCTCACTTACGTTATCAAATGAATATGAATGCAATTCGGCACCTCAAGAAAAAGATGGTTATGAACAATATTCCTGTAAAGGAGCCTATTACGTGGAAATCAATAAAAACAGGTGCATTAATAGGTTTTTTTATTGTAGCAACTTCAGAAGTTATTGAGCATTTATCAACTGATAAAGCAAATAAAGATTGGACAAATCTAATTTCTACTCTTGTTGGAGTAGCGGTTAAAACAGTTATAGGTACCATACTTACAACATTGGTTACTTCTTTTATTCTTACAGCTTTCGTGGGTGTCACAGCTCCATTCGTAGCTGTGTTAGCCGTTGGATTAATAGTTGGTTTTGTAATAGGATTTCTTATTGACGCTCTCGATAGTTATTATTTAAATTTCACTGGTGGAATAAAATACCTTTTAAACAAAGTTCAAGATGGTTTTGCTGGCAATATTAAGAAACTAATTGAATCTATAAGTAAGATAGTTGGTATTAATTATACGATACCAAATTGGTTATTAAATTGAGGTTTTTATGAAGAAATTTGAATTAATTAATAAGTCAATTTTTATAATTTCTTTTTTTTCACTTTTGGTTTTTTGGTCTTATGTGCAATTTGGATATTTAAAATACTTGTTAGCTAGTATTTTTTTGGGTTGTATTTTCTTAGTATTAGGTCGTATTAATTATAAAAAATACTATTTTAAATATGTTTTATTAATTTTTTCAATTATTTTATTTTATTCTTTTGGGGCTATTTATTTAACTGTAAAAAATGGATGGTTTGAAATTTTTGTTTGCTTGCTTGTTTTTATGGTGATTGATTTGTATTTATCTATTGGTAAAATTAAAGATATGCAACATAAGTATAAAAATAATAGTATCATTGATGATAATCTTGATCAGTTTTCATGTGACTTTGAGTTGGCAAATGGAAAAGTTTGGGGTGATGGAAGATTTTTTAAAATTATATTCGTTTCATATGTATTTGTGATTGGTCCTTATTTTATTATATTGAATCCTTTATATAGATTTGATGCTGGTGAAATGATGAATGGGATAAAATCAAATTTATATATGTATGCAGTAATTTTATTAATTCTAGTTGTTTGGGAGTATACATTGAAAAGAATTTATTTTTTTAGTGGTCTTGAATATAAATTTAAAAATGAGTGAAATATAAAAAAAGCCCTTACGGGCTTTTTTCAAATTAATGATTGTATCGGACTTCCACCCAACGCCTGCAATAAAGTTACATAAGCATTATATTGACTCTGACGGGTTTGCACCAAAGACAAACGGGCATTACGCGTGGTTTCCTGTGCATCTAACAGATTTTTTAACGCCACTGCGCCGTTACGATAACGGACTTCAGTCAACCGTTCAGACTTTTCCGCAAGTTCGACATTACGTGCCTGTAAGGGCTTTGTTGCACAAAGATTTCATAACTATATGATTTTAAAATTTTTGATTATTTTTTGATCCAAAATTAAATTTATTTAAATCAGATGCTTACATATTTATGCAACAAAGCCATTATAGGAATATTAAAGAAACGGTAATCCCCCCTAAAAATAATAGGATCTAAAAGTAGAATTTTCTCTTAAGATACGAGCAGGAGATTCTGCATGAAAACATCTAAATTTACTGACAGTCAGATCATGTCCATCTTGAAACAGGCAGAATCTGGCACACCTGTAGCGACCCTTTGCCGTGAACACGGCATGAGTAATGCCACGTTTTATAAATGGCGTGCCAGATATGGCGGTATGGATACCTCATTGATGGCTCGACTGAAAGAGCTGGAAGCAGAAAATACCAGACTTAAAAAGATGTATGCGGAAGAGCGATTAAAGGCCGAAATCATCCAGGAAGCGATGGCAATGGCAGCACTGCTGCGCAAGGGTAAAGCCATCTTGCCGGCGTAAGATGGCACAACAGGCAGTTGCCCAGCATGCCATTAGTATTCGTTTGGCTTGTAAAGCATTTGGCATTAGTGAAACCTGCTACCGCTATCAAGCCAAACTCAGC
>NZ_VOXS01000023.1:0-23752 GCF_013420655.1 Acinetobacter sp. Q186-3
TTTTGATTCCTTTAGCAAATTCTGCTGCAAGGTCTTTTAGTTTTTGTTCGTTCATCATGTTGCCTGACTCCGTTGTGAATATGAACATAGCAAATTCAGGCAATTACACAATTTAATTTACAGTCTCTTTTTTTATTTTTTACCCTTCCAGCACCGTTTCCAGCAACTCTTCACTTGGAGCGAAGTAGTAAGCCCCATCTAAAGCGGTCACAAAATGTAGTAAACGGTCATGAATACCATCTCCCGAGGTGCCAAACATACGCTCAAGCATCGCATCCAGAATAGTTAAATCCTTGGTATAGGCAATAAAGAATAAGCCTTGGTCACCTTGCCCATCCCCATACGGTAGGGAATGACGCAGAATTTCCATTTCTTCACCTTCATCATCTTCAACTACGGTACGGGCGACGTGGGCATTGTCAGGTTTCACCTCATCATCTAGCTCAATCGACTCAAGTTTGGTGCGACCCATCACTTGTTCTTGTGCATCGACTTTCAGACGTTTCCATTTATCTAAATCATGTGCATAACGCTGGGCAAAGACAAAGGAACCATCTTCAAAAATTCCGGCATCTTCGCCCAGTAAAGCGACTTCAGCACGGTCATCCGGGAATTGCGGGTTTTCTGTGCCATCAATAAAGCCGGTCATGTCGCGGCCATCAAAATAGCGGAAGCAGACCCGCTCATCCAGAACATCAACCTGATCCTGAATACCCTCAAAGAAAGACTGGCTCAGGGCAAAACAGATATCCGCACGGGCACTGGCAATATGAATGAGTACATCTGCCGGTACGACAGGCATCTGGAATGCGCCTTCAATCGGTTGTAACTGCTTAAAGCCAGCTGGAGTTTGGGAGTACAGTTGTGCCCAAAGTTCAGGTCCAAAGGCCACGGCAGTTTTAATTTGTGCATGAGGATGCTGGGTAATCAGGCGATCACGGGTATTAAAAAGATCAGCTAATTTTTCTTTTAATTGCTCAAGAGTTAAATCTTTTAAACGTAAAACAATAAAACGGGCATGATCTGAAGGTAATGGCAAGATTACAGATTGAGCTGTCATTCATGGCTCCTAAGTTTTTAATAATCAATCACTAAAACTATTGTGCCTGAACCGGTAGCAGCTTAACAGTCTCTGGATCAGATTTTTATTGCCTCTTTACTGCGCACTTAAAAGATGAATCGTCATATAATAATCTGTCATTTTTGTGGTGAATTACCATGTCTTATCAGATTTGGCTGGCCTATATGCTGGCCTGTTGGGTGATTAGTGTGTCGCCGGGCGCAGGTGCGATTGCCTCGATGTCGAGTGGGCTGAATTACGGTTTTCGTCATGGTTACTGGAATGCCATCGGGCTGCAACTGGCGCTGCTGGTACAGATTGCGATTGTGGCGGCCGGCGCGGGCGTGCTATTTGCGACCACGCCTTGGGCTTTTCTGGCAGTGAAATGGTTCGGGGTAGCGTATCTGCTGTATCTGGCCTATCTGCAATGGAAAGCGCCGGTACACTCGATTGAAATCCGGCAGGATTTACCACAGAAATCAGCTGGACGACTGCTGCTGAACGGTTTTCTGGTGAATATGAGCAATCCGAAAGCGATTGTATTTTTGCTGGCTGTCTTGCCACAATTTCTGGATTTATCCAAACCGCAGTGGATTCAATATCTGATTATGGCAGCAACCATGATTACGATTGATCTGATTGTGATGGCGGGCTATACCGGCCTGGCAGCTAAGGTTTTAAGATTGTTAAAGTCACCGCGTCAGCAGAAAGTCATGAACCGGACGTTTGCCGGTCTGTTTGCTGGTGCTGCATTTTTATTAAGTCTGGTGCATCAGTAATAGATGTTGATTTTCCCCTCTCAATGATAAAGAGGAGAGGGCTAGATGGAACCTTTCGGTTGATTGTTTAGGCCAGTTTTTTAAATTTCTGCATGGTAAAGATCAGGGCAAAAATCACCGCCATGGTCAGCACAATAGTCAGACCGGTCGAGGTATTTAAGCCGGCGCTGGACCATAAACCAACCGTTACCCCAATTTGTGCAATCACAAAAGCCCAAATCACCATCTGTTTCGGAGAATGCGCCAGCAGTCGTGCCGTGAGCGCCGGAATCACCAGCAGCGCACCCATCAATAGCGAGCCGACCGCGCGTAATGCCAGAACCGTAAACAGGGCCAGCAGCAACATAAAAATCAGACGTTGCCACTGGGCATGAATACCTTCACTGGCAGCAATATCCGGATCAATGGCAATCTGAATCTGGGCTTGCCAATACTTATATAGAACCAGCAGTGCACCGACAATCACCAGCGCAAAGATGGGTAAATCAGCCCAGGAGATCGTGAGCAGATCACCAAACAGGTAGCTGAGCAGTTCCGGGCGTAGGCTTGGAATGTGCTGGATAAACAGTAGACCGGAGCAGAGCAGGGTCGCAGAGCATAAGGCCAGCAGGGCATCATTCGGTAAGCGCGGATCATGCAGAATCCAAAGAATACCAACCAGTAATAAGGCTAAAAATGTAACGCCCATCCACAGCGGTAAGCTCAAGGCGCCGGCAATGGCCACGCCTAATAAGGTGCCATGTGCCATGGTATCGGCAAAAAAAGACATCCGGCGCCACAGCATCAGACAGCCGAGTGGCGCGGTCAGAAACACCAGTAAAGTGCCCATGATCCAGGCCGGAAGTAATAACGATAACCAATCCATCATGGTTTAGACTTCCGGTTCAGGGTGAATATGGGGACGGGAATCATGCTGACACGGCTCGGCATGGTCGCCATGCGCACAATGATCATGATGATGCTGATAGAACACCCGGTTGGTGCCAAAAATGGCCTGATATTCCGGATGCTGCTGCACGCTTTCGGGCAAGCCGCTACAGCAAATGTGTTTATTTAAACATACCACCCGATGCGTGCCTTGCATGACCCATTGCAGATCATGTGAGACCATCAGCACGGCACAGCCATATTTTTCTGGTAGGCTACGCACATAGTCATACAGCTCGGCTTCCGACTGGATATCCAGCCCCTGCATTGGTTCATCCAGCACCAGCACATCGGGTTGGCGCAATAAGGCGCGGGCCAGTAATACCCGCTGCCGTTCACCACCCGACAATTGCTGCACTTTGGAATTTTCCAGCTTGGCAATACCGGTATCGCGGATAATTTCTGCTTTTAACGTGCTGCTACATTTTTCTAAAGCCAGCAGATCCTTGACCCTTAACGGCAAGCTGTGTGAAGGATTGAATTTCTGCGGCACATAGGAGAATTTTAGTTTTTTATCGGCCAGTACTTTGCCAGCCGTGGGTTTGACAATACCGAGCATGACTTTAATCAGCGTCGATTTGCCGGCACCATTCGGACCAATGAGCGTGACAATTTCTTTCTCATGCAAAGAGAAATCGACCTGTTTTAAAATATCACGCTCATCAATCCGGACTTGAATCTGTTCAAGGCGAATCAGCGGCGCAGGACTTAGCGTTTGCTGGCGCAGTGCTGACATAAACCAGAAATCTCGATAATACTGTGATGGGCGGTGAAGTGGTCCGAAGCCGACAGCTCTGCCAGTTGCTGCAGTAAACCCTGCGCAGAAGCTTCTTTGACCACTTTGCATTCGGTGCAAATTAAAAACGCCGCCTGATGGCCTTCGCGCGGATGGCAGCAGGGAATATAGGCATTAATAGAAGTTAAACGGTGAATCAGCCCTTTTTCTAATAAAAAGTCGAGGGTGCGGTACACGGTTGGTGGTGCCGCCGGACGATCTGACTCACTTTTAATTTTGGCCAGCAGGTCGTATGCCCCCATCGGGCCCGAGGCATTTAAAATCAGTTCCAGCACTTCACGACGAAGTGGGGTCAGGCGAGCACCTGTGGCGGCACAGAGACTTTCGGCTTCAGCAAGACGCTGCTCAATATTTTGATGGTCGTGCACGCCATGTAATGCATCATGATGTTCATGAGAACATAAGCTCATAGCTACCCCAAGGAAATGTAGGAGGAAAATCGGACATTAAATTTTAACATGAAGTATAGTCAGATTCGATTATACATAGGTATTTTTGTTATTTTGTTATAATATAACATCTATCCTGTTTTATGATTTTGCGCTCATGTCCCGTTTTTTCGCCTTCTGTGCTCTGGCTTTGTTCAGTACCTTGAGTTGGTCTCAAAGTCTTGTTATTTCGACACAGCCGATTTATCTGATTGCCAAGGAAATTACACAAGGCATAGAAACCCCGACCTTATTATTGGCCGACCAGACCGGACATGATGTCAGTTTGACTCCTGCACATCGCAAGACCATTCAGGATGCAGGTCTGGTGATCTGGCTGGGCAAAGCGCATGAAGCGCCTCTAGAAAAACTGTTCAGCAATCAGAGCAAAGCTATTTCATTGCTAGATTCTGGCATTTTGCAAACGCTACCACAGCGTAGCCCTCGTGGTGCAGCATTAAAAGATACGGTCGACTCGCATGTCTGGCTTGATCCGAACAATGCCATTCGTATTGGCTTTTTTATTGCGGCCTTGCGTTCCCAGCAGGTGCCTGAGCAGCGTGAACAGTACTGGGCCAATGCCCGTGCCTTTGCCCAAGAGCTGCTCCTGACCGCAGACAAGTTTAAAAGCAAAGCCTCGGCCAAAGCCTACTGGTCTTATCATGATGCCTATCAATATCTGGAACGTCCGCTGAACCTGAAGTTTGCCGGCGCACTGACCCATGATCCGCATGTCGCTCCGACGGTGGCGCAAATTAAATATATGAATGATCATCGTCCAAACACGAAAATGTGTTTACTGGCCGAAGGTCATGCCAGCAAGAGCCAGTATCAGCGCCTGAATCCGATTGTGTTTCAAATGGTCGACGAAAGTATGAGTGGGGCAGGGGACTTTGTGCAGGCCTGGCAGAAATTGGCTACCCAAACGCAAAAATGTGTAATAAATGCGCAAAAATAGCGCGTTTTGGCGGCAAATTTGAATTATGACAATACGGTTACAGTTGTGCAAAAAAATACGACTAAGATCGGGAAAAGATTGCATGTTCAGGGGTGTAACTCTATAATGCCTGCGATAAAAAACGATCATCAGTTAAACTTGTCAAGCATTTATGCTGTGAGTGGAAAGTAAATGAGCCGAACTAGTCGCTTGATTGACCGACGATTAGCGAAAGCTTTGGTCTTCTTGCAAGCATTCATGATACCTGTTGCTGCATTGATTGCCTGGATATTCAAAGATGCTACAGCCGCCTTGAGTGCCGCACTTGGTGCATTGGTATGTTGGGTTGCAAGTTGTTATTTTTCCTGGCAGTCGTTCCGCGCAGCAGGCGCGAGAGCATCTAAACAAGTTCTGTCGAACATGTATAGGGGCATGCTCGGTAAGTTTGCGATTGTGATCGTAGGATTCATTTTAATTTTAAGCAATGTCGAGCCGTTGTCTCCGGTTGCATTGTTTTGTGGTTTTATTCTCGTTCAGGCCATGTCGTGGGTCGCTCCGTTTTGGGTGTCACGTCTACAAAAACGAGTATAGGCGCAGCAAAAATTGAAAAGTTTTTAGGAGATGAGCGAGATATCAAGCAGCACGCGATATTCGTTCCCTCTTTTGTTTTTGACATTGACCAGGTGTGATTTATGGCTGCTGAAGAACATGCCCTTACTTCGACCGAGTATATCAAGCATCACTTGACCAACATGACGTACGGCAAAATGCCAGACGGTTCATGGAAGTTGGCTGAGTCTGCTGAAGAAGCTCAACAGATGGGGTTCACTGCTATTCACTTGGATTCAATGGGTTGGTCTATCGGACTTGGTCTGATCTTCTGTTTATTGTTCTGGATTGTCGCGAAAGCTGCAAATTCAGGCGTGCCTGGTAAATTCCAGTCAGTAATTGAAGTGATTATCGAGTTTGTAGATTCAAGTGTACGTGATACCTTCCATGGGAAGTCTCGATTAATTGCACCCTTAGCATTAACCATTTTCGTGTGGATTTTCCTCATGAACTTGATGGATTTAATCCCTGTTGACTTTATTCCTTATGTAGCTCAACAGGCGATTGCATCTATGCTGGGTGTGGACCCTCATCAGGTTTACTTTAAAATTGTTCCGACTACAGATCCAAACATTACCTTAGGTATGTCTATTTCTGTATTCTTCTTAATTATTTTCTATAGTATTCGTGAGAAAGGTGTTGGCGGCTTCGTTGGTGAGTTGGCACTTAACCCATTTAACCCAAGTAATCCAGTTGCTAAAGTGCTTTTAATTCCATTCAACTTATTGTTGGAATTGACTACTTTCTTGGCGCGACCAGTTTCATTGGCTCTACGACTGTTCGGTAACATGTATGCGGGTGAGTTAATCTTCATTCTTATCGCGTTATTACCGTTCTGGATCCAGTGGGCATTGTCTGTGCCTTGGGCGATTTTCCACATTTTGATTATTACGCTACAAGCATTCATTTTCATGATGTTGACAATCGTGTACATGAGCATGGCAAGCGAAAAGCATTAATGGTATGGCCTAACTGTCATCGGGCGGTTGGGCACACAATTTTTTAACTTAATTTGGTATAAAACCTAACCTCTGAGGAATTTTTCATGGAACTCACTTTAGGTCTAGTTGCAATTGCATCTGCTATCTTGATCGCTTTCGGTGCTTTAGGTACTGCGATTGGTTTTGGTCTTTTGGGCGGTCGCTTCCTTGAAGCTGTTGCACGTCAGCCAGAATTGGCTCCACAACTTCAAACTCGTATGTTCTTAATCGCGGGTCTTCTTGATGCTGTGCCTATGATCGGTGTTGGTATTGGCTTGTTCTTCATCTTCGCTAATCCATTTGTAGGTTAATCAGCTTAATTCCCAAAAATCCACTATTTGAGGAATAGCAATGAATATCAACCTCACATTGATTGGCCAAGCGATTGCATTTGCGATTTTCGTCGCATTCTGCATGAAGTTTGTATGGCCACCACTAATCAATGCGATTAGTGAGCGTCAGCGTCGCATCGCTGATGGCTTAAATGCTGCTGAAAAAGCAAAAGCTGACCTTGCTGATGCGCAAGCACAAGTTAAGGCAGAGCTAGACGCAGCGAAAGCACAAGCGGCTCAATTGATCGAACAAGCGAACCGTCGTGCAGCACAATTGGTCGAAGAAGCGCGTACTCAAGCATCTGCTGAAGGTGAGCGTATCCGTCAACAGGCGAAAGAAGCTGTTGATACTGAAATCAATGCTGCTCGCGAAGAATTACGTCAACAAGTCGCTGCTTTGGCAGTTGCCGGTGCTGAGAAAATTCTTAGCCAGCAAGTTGACGCAGAAGCTCACAATGCCATGCTGAACCAGCTGGCTGCTAAACTTTAAGCGAGGCGAAATATGGCTGAACTCTTGACGTTGGCACGCCCATATGCGAAAGCAGCATATGCTTATGCCTCTGAGCAAAGTGCAACTGACAGTTGGTCACAAGCACTAGCATTGCTCAGTGCTGCGGTACAAGACGAAGCATTTTCAGCTTACTTAAATCGCCCTGAGCTTACTCCTGCAGAGCAGGTGAGTGTTTTTGCAAAAGTTTTAGGTGAAGACCAGACTGCAGCATTGTCAAACTTTTTGACTTTGCTTGCTGAAAATGATCGTTTGTCTTTAATGCCTGAAATTCAAGCAGAATATGAACAGCTCAAATCACAGAATAACAACAATGTGGACGTCGTAATTGAATCGGCTTTCCCATTGTCTGCTGACCAGGAACAAGTGTTGAAAGCGGCGCTGGAAAAGCGTTTCAACAGCACGGTTTCTATTGTAGTAGAAGTCAACCCGGCGTTAATCGCGGGTGTTGTTATTCGTGCAGGCGACCAAGTGATAGATGATTCTGCGCTTAACAAGCTTGAAAAAATGCGGACTCGTCTTCTTGCGTAATTGCATATAAGAAGACTGAACTTTAAAAAGATTGAGGTATAGCGCAATGCAACAACTGAATCCATCCGAGATCAGTGCGCTCATTAAACAGCGTATCGGCGATCTGGACACCAGCGCGACCGCTAAAAACGAAGGTACCATTGTTATGGTATCCGACGGTATTGTGCGCATTCACGGTCTTGCTGATGCAATGTACGGTGAAATGATCGAATTCGACGGCGGCTTATACGGTATGGCACTGAACCTAGAACAGGATTCAGTGGGCGTCGTTGTTTTAGGTAACTACTTAGGCCTTCAAGAAGGTCAAAAAGCTCGTTGTACAGGTCGTGTATTAGAAGTTCCGGTTGGTCCAGAACTTTTAGGCCGTGTCGTAGATGCTTTGGGTAACCCAATTGATGGTAAAGGCCCAATTGATGCGAAATTAACTGATGCTGTAGAAAAAGTAGCACCAGGCGTAATTTGGCGTCAATCAGTGGATCAACCTGTACAAACTGGTTATAAATCAGTAGATACAATGATCCCAGTTGGCCGTGGTCAGCGTGAGTTGATCATTGGTGACCGTCAGACTGGTAAAACAGCTATGGCGATCGATGCGATCATCGCTCAGAAAAACTCTGGCATTAAGTGTGTATACGTAGCAATTGGTCAAAAACAATCGACTATCGCGAACGTAGTACGCAAGCTGGAAGAAACTGGCGCTATGGCGTATACCACTGTTGTAGCAGCAGCTGCAGCTGATCCAGCAGCAATGCTGTATCTGGCGCCTTATGCTGGCTGTACAATGGGCGAATACTTCCGTGATCGTGGTGAAGACGCGTTAATTATTTATGATGATTTGTCTAAGCAAGCTGTTGCTTACCGTCAAATTTCATTGCTTCTTCGTCGTCCACCAGGTCGTGAAGCTTACCCAGGTGACGTATTCTATCTACATTCACGTCTACTTGAACGTGCTTCTCGCGTATCTGCTGATTATGTTGAGAAATTCACTAACGGTGAGGTTAAAGGCCAAACTGGTTCATTAACTGCATTGCCGATTATTGAAACTCAAGCAGGTGACGTATCTGCATTCGTACCGACTAACGTAATTTCGATTACTGATGGTCAGATCTTCCTTGAAACATCATTATTCAACGCGGGTATTCGTCCTGCGGTGAACGCCGGTATTTCTGTATCGCGTGTTGGTGGTTCGGCTCAAACGAAGATCATCAAAAAATTGTCTGGTGGTATCCGTACCGCTTTGGCGCAATACCGTGAATTGGCAGCGTTTGCTCAGTTCGCTTCTGACCTTGACGAAGCAACTCGTAAGCAACTTGAACATGGTCAACGCGTAACTGAGTTAATGAAGCAGAAACAATATGCGCCTTACTCAATTGCTGACCAGGCTGTTTCAGTTTATGCATCTAACGAAGGCTACATGGCTGACGTTGAAGTGAAGAAAATCGTAGACTTTGATGCTGCGTTAATTTCTTACTTCCGTTCAGAGCACGCTGCGTTAATGCAACAAATCGATGAAACTGGTGATTACAACAAAGACATCGAAGCTGCAATCAAAGCAGGTATTGAAAGCTTTAAAGCGACTCAAACTTACTAATTTAGCACTTTGCTAATTAGTGTTGGTTTGGTTCACGGATCAACCTTCGAGGGCTCGAAAGGGCCTTCGAATACTAGGTTAAGCGTATGGCAAACTTAAAAGAAATTCGCGCCAAAGTAGCTAGTATCAAGAGCACGCAGAAGATTACTCGAGCGATGCAAATGGTAGCTGCTTCTAAGATGCGTCGTGCGCAAGAGCGCATGGCTCAAGGCCGTCCGTATGCCGAAAATATGCACCGTGTAATTGCTCATTTGGTACAAGCGAATCCTGAATATAAACACCGTTATATGGTTGAGCGTCCTGTGAAGCGCGTTGGCTATATCATTGTTTCTTCAGATCGTGGTTTGGCAGGCGGTTTGAACATTAACCTGTTCAAAAAAGTGGTCAAACACGTACAACAGCAACAAGAGCAGTCAATTGAAGTTCAATTTGCTTTAATTGGTCAAAAAGCGGTTTCGTTTTTTAAAAACTACGGCGGTAAAGTACTAGGTGCAACTACAAACGTAGGTGATACACCAAGTCTTGAACAGTTATCTGGTTCTGTACAGGTGATGTTAGACGCTTATGATAAAGGCGAGTTAGATCGTATTTATCTGGTGTCCAACGGCTTTGTCAATGCCATGACTCAAAATCAAAAAATCGAACAACTTGTTCCTTTAGCAGCTGCTGAAGAAGACAAGACCCTGAACCGTCAATACGGTTGGGACTATATCTATGAACCAGAAGCAGAAGAACTGCTGAATGGTTTATTGGTTCGTTATATTGAGTCTGTGGTGTATCAAGGTGTGATTGAAAACATCGCTTGTGAGCAATCTGCACGTATGGTCGCAATGAAAGCTGCGACGGATAACGCAGGTGAGCTTATCAAGAACCTACAACTTATTTATAACAAGCTGCGTCAAGCCGCGATTACTCAGGAAATTTCTGAGATCGTTGGTGGTGCCGCTGCCGTTTAACATTATTTTGAATTGAGGAGACAGCAATGAGTAGCGGTCGTATCATTCAGATCATCGGCGCGGTTATCGACGTCGAGTTTGAACGCAACAGCGTTCCTAAGATCTATGACGCTCTTCACGTTGATGGCACTGAAACTACTTTAGAAGTTCAGCAACAACTTGGTGACGGCGTTGTACGTACAATTGCGATGGGATCTACTGAAGGTCTTAAACGTGGTTTGAACGTAACTAACACTAACGCGCCGATCTCTGTACCAGTAGGTACAGCGACACTTGGTCGTATCATGGACGTTCTTGGTCGCCCTATCGACGAAGCTGGTCCAGTTGCAACTGAAGAGCGTTTACCAATTCACCGTCAAGCGCCTTCTTATGCAGAACAAGCGGCTTCTACTGACCTTCTAGAAACTGGTATTAAAGTCATTGACTTACTTTGCCCGTTCGCGAAAGGTGGTAAAGTTGGTCTGTTCGGTGGTGCCGGTGTTGGTAAAACTGTAAACATGATGGAGTTGATCAACAACATCGCTAAAGCGCACTCAGGTTTATCTGTATTCGCTGGTGTTGGTGAGCGTACTCGTGAAGGTAACGACTTCTATCACGAGATGAAAGACTCTAACGTTCTAGACAAAGTAGCAATGGTCTACGGTCAAATGAACGAGCCACCTGGTAACCGTTTACGCGTAGCGTTGACTGGTCTGACGATGGCTGAGTACTTCCGTGATCAAAAAGACGAAAACGGTAAAGGCCGTGACGTATTATTGTTCGTTGACAACATCTACCGTTATACACTAGCAGGTACTGAAGTATCAGCACTTCTAGGCCGTATGCCATCTGCAGTAGGTTATCAGCCTACACTTGCAGAAGAGATGGGTGTTCTTCAAGAACGTATTACATCGACTAAGTCTGGTTCGATTACGTCTATCCAAGCGGTATACGTACCTGCCGATGACTTAACAGATCCATCGCCTGCTACAACGTTCGCTCACTTGGATGCAACTGTTGTATTGAGCCGTGACATCGCTTCTCAAGGTATTTACCCTGCGATCGATCCACTTGACTCAACTTCACGTCAGTTAGATCCACTGGTAGTTGGTACTGAGCATTACGAAATTGCTCGTGCAGTTCAAAACGTTCTACAACGCTATAAAGAACTGAAAGACATTATCGCAATTCTTGGTATGGACGAATTGTCAGAAGAAGACAAACTTACTGTATACCGTGCACGTAAGATCCAACGTTTCTTCTCTCAACCGTTCCACGTAGCTGAAGTATTTACTGGCGCGCCTGGTAAACTTGTACCGCTTAAAGAAACGATTCGTGGCTTTAAAGGTCTTCTAGCTGGTGAATACGATCACATCCCAGAACAAGCGTTCTATATGGTTGGTGGTATTGACGAAGTGATTGCTAAAGCCGAGAAACTTTAATTAGCTACCTAATTTAGGAGGTTCTCATGGCGACTATGCAATGTGACGTTGTAAGTGTTCAGGAGTCTTTGTACTCTGGCACTGTAACTATGCTAATTGCAAAAGGTGCTGGCGGTGAGTTGGGTATTATGCCTGGCCACGCTCCGCTGGTAACTTTGCTCCAACCTGGCGCGATCCGCGTTATTTTGGAAAATGGTACAGAAGAATTAATCTATGTATCTGGTGGTGTTCTAGAAGTTCAACCGCACGTTGTTACGGTTCTTGCAGATACTGCAGTCCGTGCAGAAAACTTGGATGAAGCGGCAATTATTGAAGCGCGTAAACACGCTGAACAATTGCTGGCGAATCAAAAGAGCGATTTGGACGCTGCTGCTGCTTTGGCTGCTTTGGCAGAAACTGCTGCACAGTTGGAAACGATCCGCAAAATCAAAAACCGCGCAATGTAATTGCTGGTTTAAGATTGAAGAAACCACCCGAAAGGGTGGTTTTTTTATGAATACTATTTAATGGAATATATTAGTAAATAACTTATATATTTGTTATATCTCATGCTCTTAAAAAATAAATAAGGGGAATTTGGGGTGTCAAATAAAATTATTTTACCGCTATTATTATCATTAGGTTTTGTTGGTTGTGCTTCGGTTCCGAAAGCAGATCCACAAACAGTGCAGCAACAAAAAAAGATTCAAGCGCCACAAGCAGGTCAAGCAGGAATCTATGTGTACCGCTCGAATAGCGTTGTAGGTGCAGGACTCAAGAAAGATATTTGGGTTAATGGTGAGTGCTTGGGTGAAACTGCACGTGGTGTTTATTTTTATACAGAGGTAGAAGGTGGTAAAACACATATTGTGTCTACAGAATCAGAGTTTTCTCCTAATCACCTGAACGTAACTACACAAAGTGGGAAAAACTATTATGTTCAACAATACATTAAACCAGGTGTATTTGTTGGTGGTGCAAACGTAAAATTGGTTGATGAGACTGAAGGTCAGCAGGCGATTGAAAAATACAGTTTGGCAGTAGGCGGCAAATGTTCTAAGCCTTCTATTCAACTTCCTAAATAATAATTTCCACATCTGTGTTTGCGGTTGCTGCAAGGTGTAAATCGCAAACACTTGCTTTTGATCTAAAGACTTTCATTCATCTTTACTTAACCCAGCTCTATATCCATTTTTCCAAACCCTGATAATTTCATTGTTTAATTTTTCATAAAAATAGCCTGAAACATGCCAAGCTGTTCTCATAAAAATAGAATTTAGAGCTGTTCAGGATATTCCTTATGCTCACCACCCTGATAAGTCGCAAAACGTGGCTGCTTGCGTTCAAACACCGGTGCCGGACTCGGCCATGGCCATTCACCAAAATGGGTGTCGCGGTAACGTTTAAAGGCAGCGTTCAGTTCATCTTCACTATTTAGTACAAAAGGCCCGCGCATGGCTACCGGTGCACCAATTGGTTCACCTTCAAGCCATAGAATCCGGGATTCGAGTAGTCCACCTTTTAAATGAATCTCGGCATCCGATTTCAATTCGGCCAAATGTTTCACGTCCATCTGCTGACCTTCAAGCTCTAAACTCTTACCCTGATAGAAATAACAGAAGCGGGTCGAGCTGGCGCTGGTGGCTGGAATAGTGACTTCAGCTTCGGGCGCTAGGGTAATCAGGTAAATATTCACCTTGTTTTCAGCCGGCGCTGCCCATGAATGAGGTGGACGTGGCAGGGCATCGGTTTCTTTAAATTGACCGGAAATCACCCGGATATCAGCTTTCTGGCCTGCCGCATTGGCTTCAATTACATGCGGAATCTGCTCGCGCCATAACATTTTATAATCAGCTGGCTGCTGTTTCTGCTCAGGCGATGAATTAAACCAGATCTGGAACAGCTCCATCGGGTTGGCTTGATCTTCATGCACGAGTGGAAACATCTCGCAGTGTTCGACGCCATTGCCGGTGGTCAGCCATTGCACATCTCCAGCGGCATAGCGACCGGCATTGCCGAGTGAATCAAAATGATCGACCACGCCTTGTTCCACTAAGGTAATGGTTTCAAAACCGGTATGTGGATGCTCAGGGAAACCGGGCACCACATTGCCATAATACATATTGTATTCTTTATTTTGTGGTGGCGTTTGCGGACCCAGTTGGGCATTGCCAGCCGGAAAATGATCCAGATGATGGGCACAGAAGATAAACGGATCTTTCAGATCTAAACGGAATGTCACCGGTACAACAGAATAAATCAGTGGATGCTGCATGGCAGACCTCTTATTTTTAAATGAACGCATTATTTTTTTAAATTTTAACCATCAGGATTAGCTCAAAAAGCTATCTCAATTAAGCAGACTCACCACCCAGATGGGCAGTGAGCCTGAAAATCAGGATTCAGTTGCTGCCTGATTTTCAGTATCAGTGTTTGCGCTTTCAGTATTTTCAGAATTCTCTGACTGTAACAGGATGCTGGCCAGTTTCACCATTTCAGACTGTACCGTGCCCATCTGCTGCTGAATTTTGGCAAAATCCACTTTGCTGAGATCAATCTGGCCATTTAAAAACGGCGAAGCCAGAACCTGTTCATTGGCTTGCAGAATGTTCTGGCGAATATTGTCAATTTCCTGACTTTTTAAATTCAAACTGTTTAAGGCGCTATTAAAGCCTTGTAACTGCTGTTGCAATTTGCTGGCTGCAGTTTGTAGCTGTTGATGATCCTGACTGTTGACGGCCTGTTGCAGCTCGGTCTGGGTCTGGCGCAACTGCTCGACATACTCACCGGCTTTCAGCTGCATATCAGCCACATCGCGCACAATATAAAACATATTGCCACTTTTTAAATCGGCTTGTGGTGCAGGGCTTTGCTGCTGGGAGGTGATTTCGGTATCCGGATCGGCTTCCGAAACCGGAGCGCTGGGCTGGTCACAACCGACCAGAAGTAGAGCTGAAGTCAGCAGGCCAAAGGGCAGGAGAAAATGGGAAAAGGCGCGTTTCATGGCAAGATCAATCACAATTTTTATCTTGCAGTTTAATATAGGGGCTTTAATTAAATAAAAAACAGATTGTTGCAAAGCAATAACAATTTTCCAGGGCAAACAGGCGGTGTGATGAGCGTGGCTTATGGATGTCTAGATCTATAAAAAAAGAGGGCCGCGACCCTCTTTGTTACTGTAAACAATTAACGCGCCAGTTCGGCATTAATCGCATCGACAATACGTGGGTCATCGGCCTGAATATCTGGGGCAAAACGTGCCACCACTTCGCCTTCTTTATTGATCAGGAATTTTTCGAAGTTCCACAGCACTTCAGGTGGTTCATTTGGGGTCAGACCATAATCCACCAGATCTTTCCACCATGGGCCTTCACCGATTCGCTCAGGAATGGCCTGGGTCAGACGAGCATATAGCGGATGTTTATCTTCACCCACCACTGAAATTTTGGCGAATAACGGGAAATCTACCTGATAATTCAGCGAACAGAACTGCTGGATTTCTTCATTGCTGCCGGGTTCCTGCGCCAGAAAGTCATTGGCCGGGAAACCGAGAATTTCCAGACCTTGTTCTTTTTTCTGCTGATAAAGCTTTTGCAGACCTTCATATTGCGGCGTCAGACCGCATTTAGAAGCCACGTTTACAATCAGCAGCACCTTGCCTTGATACTGGTTCAGTGTGGTTTCTTCACCCTGAATGGTCACGACCGGAATGTCATATACAGATGCCATGTGTTTATCCTAAAGTGATTTATTGTCGTTCTCTGTTGTAACGGGCTTTGCCCAATCCCGCAAGACCTATTGCTGCGGCTTTTGGCAGATTTTTGTATAGCGCTGTGTCAATGCGGCATATTTTAAGCAGGTGCGGAATCCCAGCAAAGTGGAGTGATGGAGCAATTTGAACGCAGCACAAGATTTCACCATCGCGAATTGCCCCAAAGCAGTTAAATTGGACTAGAATGAGGGCACAAGGAAAGTTTAAAAATAAAGTGAAAAGGCATTCATTCAGCGCAGGAAGCAGCGTCTGCTTCAGGCCGATCGACTCAACAAGGAACAGAATATGACACAGCAAGAAAAAATGCTGTCTTGGGCCATTCTTTTACCGGTCAGCGCGGTACTGATCTGGTCACTGAATATTGTCGTGACCCGCTATGTGACCGACTTTATCTCGCCGGTGAGCATCAGTTTTTATCGCTGGTTTTTTGCCTTTCTGATTCTAACCCCATTTATTTTGCCGCGGGTGATCCGTGAACGCGCCCTGATTGTACCGCATCTGAAACAGCTGGCAGTGCTGAGTGCCTTTGGACTGGTGCTGTATCAGGGACTGGCCTATACCGCTGCGCATTACACCACCGCCACCAATATGGGCATTATTAATGCCTTTATTCCGATTTTTACCATTTTTGTGTCGATGCTGATTCTGCGCGATATTCCGAATCGCTACGCCATTATTGGCAGCCTGTTGTCCTTTGCCGGGCTAATCTATGTGATGGGGCAGGGCAATCCTTGGGGCTTGCTGCATGCCGGTGGTCAGTGGGGCGATCTGCTGATGATTATTGCCGTGTTTTTCTATGCCTTTTACGGGGTTTTTCTGAAAAAATGGCAGCTGCAGATTCCGTTAATGCTGAGCCTGTATGTGCAGATTCTGTTTGCACTGCTGTATCACCTGCCGTTTGTGGCCTGGTTGGGTCTTGATGCTATCAATATGGCCAATGCCGGCAGCGTGATCTACGCCAGTATTTTTCCTTCATTAATTGCCCCTTTGGTGTGGATGATGGCGATTCAGCGTCTGGGACCGAACCGCACCAGTATCTTTATGAACCTGATGCCGGTGTTTACCGCTTTAATTGCCTTTGTCTGGTTAAAAGAGGCCTGGACCATTTATCACAGTATTGGTGGGGCGATTATTCTGTTCGGAATTGTGCTGGCCCAGAAAAAAACTGTGGCGCCAGTGCTGCTGAAAGCTAAATAATTGCCTAAAAAACGAACAAACAAACTTAATTTTTTGCTTGAATGATCTCGTGAATAAAGGCAAATAGACTTTAGTCGAGGAGAGTAGCTTTTAGCTTCTTTAAAAAGCACTTTAAAAAGAGCAAGATAATTTGAACTTTTTTCAAATAATGGTTGATTAATCATAGGTTTAAGCTGCTTTTTAAGAGCTAAAATATATTTGTTTTTTTTAAACTGTTCGCCCATAATACGCTCCATCGCAGATCAGCGACTGTTGCTGATTTGCCCAGAGATTTCGATACCCTCTGGATGTGATTGATACACATCCTTTTTTATGCTCAACCATCCCTATATGGTTGAGCTTTTTTTTGCCTGAAATTTCTTTCATTTCTGGCCCGATCTTCAGTCACGAATCACGGCACCGGTTTCAGCATCCAGAATACGGCTAGGTAACTGGCTGAGTCCCAAATCGCCATTTAAATAATTCAGCTGATTGCCAAAATACTGGCTGGCCTCTTGCAGGGAGCGCGCCGGTTCCTGTCCGGCCGGATTGGCACTGGTCGATACAATAAAGCCGCTAAAGGCATGACATAGCGCGACACAGAGCGGATGCGTGGTTACACGTACCGCGACTTTAGGATGCTGGCCTTTAATCCAGCTGGGAATATACTCACCTGCCGGCAACAACCAGGTGGTAGCACGCTCTGCGGGTGGATTGAGCCAGGAGTCGATCACCTGTTGACGCTGTGGTTCGGCCAGGTTGTGCAGCAAATGTTCTACCTGGGAAATATGACCTGCCAATAAAATCACGCCTTTTTCAATCGGACGCTGTTTCAGTTGCAGAATCTGCATAAAAGCATCTTGGTTATACGGGTCACAGCCGAGACCCCAAACTGCCTCTGTAGGATAGGCCAGCACCTGTCCTTGCTGTAGACAAGTGGCTGCTTCGGCAACAGAGGTTGTAATCATGTGGTACACCTTTCGAGGTTATGCGGGGTGTACTATTGTGAACCTTATTGTGATGGACGACAACGCAGATATAGCCCCGATTGCTGCATTGCCATCCCGAGCAGCTCCAGTTCCATTAACTGAGCGGTTAAATGGGCGGTTTCCTGTTGCAGTTCGCTGGCCAGCTGGTCCATGTTTTTACCAACCCAGTCCAGCTGGCTGTATAGGGCCAGCAGATGTTCGGGTAAGGTCGGGTGGGCAACTGCAGATGCTGTAGCGGATAAGGTCGCCTGCTGCTGGCTCAGCCATTGGGTTGGCAAGGCCAGATCTTCAATGACCTGTTCCGGATGATCAACCAGAATCGCGCCTTCCCGAATCAGTTGATGGCAGCCCTGATGAAATTCACTGTAAATATGTCCCGGAATGGCAAACACGGTTTTACCTTGCTCGGCCGCCAGTTTGGCGGTAATCAGCGAGCCGCTGTCCAGCGTGGCTTCGGCTACAATCACTCCCAGGCTAAGTCCACTGACAATGCGGTTACGCCGTGGAAAATGCTGCTGTAGCGGTTTGGTCTGTGGCAGGAACTCACTGATAATAGTGCCATGCCGTTGCAGAATCTGGTCACGCAGACCCTGGTGTGTGGCCGGGTAGGTGAGGTCGAGACCAGTACCCATCACGGCAATGGTACGTTGATGTTTTAGGCCGCCCTGATGGGCTGCTTCATCAATGCCTTGCGCCAGGCCACTGTTAATAAAAAAGCCTTTTTCACTTAAATAATAGGCAAAGTCATAAGCCACCTGCCGGCCATGCGGACTGGCTTTGCGACTGCCGACAATTGCTACTTGTGGCTGAAGTAAAGGTTGTGCCTGTCCTTGGCCAAATAAAATCGGTGGCTTGTCGGTATAGGGCAGCAGTTGGGTGGGGTAACCGACATCTTCGGGAATAAGAATAAAATCGGTATGTTGCTGGATGCGCTGCAGCAAGTGCTGGAAGTCGGCTTGTGCCTGTGCTTGATGAAAATCCCGTGCGCGTTGCAGATGGTTCTGATGCAGTCCCAGTTCTGCCCAGCGCTGCAGGTTGCCGGCTTCGGTGGCCGCAGCCGCCGAACCGAAGTGCCGGATTAATTTATAAAAGCTGGGGAGTGAATGCTGAACCAGATACCACAGGCGAATCGTTGCGAGATGACCGGGTGATATCGTATTCAGCATGGCTCATCCCTCAGTCTTAATCTTCCATAATCGGTGGCTGAATACCGGCCCCGACTTTAATTGGTAGTTCGCTGTCCAGAATATAGGCATAGCTGAGCTGGTCAAAGGTTTTAAAGACCATGGCATAGCCAATACGCTCGCCTGGCAGCTGCACCCGTTCACGGGTTTTCGGATCGGTGACCACTTCGCCTTTTTGAGTTACAGCAAATACATGACCGGATTGCACGCCGTGCGCCTGACCACGGTCAATGGTGACCACACTGTGTTTAGCTGCGGTACCAATTGAACCCATCACGCGTACCACCTGGCCATCTGCTGCAATGTGTTCGGCATTGGTCGGGTAGAATAGGGTTGGTAACATCGGGTCATATTCTGGCAGCACACGATCGCCACGACGCACTTCGGCATTGTAGGTATCGGTCAGTTCCAGGGTGGTAATATCATTTTCACCGCGTACTGCAATACCGGATGCAACCTGAGTCAGCTCCAGACCGGCATTGTATTTTTTACCGTTGGCATCGGTGAAGATATACGGTTCGCCTTCACGATACACGGCATAACGCTGGCCAACTTGCAGACCCTGACCGCGGGCATAGACATTCTGGCCTTTGGCCGCCAGGACACGCTGATCCGCCGTGCCTAAAATATAAGGCGTCTGTTGCAAAGATTCAGGGGCAATAATGCTGGTACGTTCCAGCCAGTGCTGGATGTACTCCAGTGGAATCACCGGAATGGTATTGTTGAGTGACTCGACCCGGATTTGCGGCTGCAGGCTGGTGGTGTTACCGGTATAACGACGGATAATACCTTCACAGCCATCACCTTCATCTTTACCAATGATCGGGCGGCCATCATAGGTACACATCAGCAGGCGATCTCCCGGGAAAATCCAGTGCGGATTTTTCACGTGCTTGTTGCTGGCCCAGATTTCACGCCAGCGCAGCGGGTTTTGCAGAAACTTCTTGGAAATATCCCACAGCGTATCGCCTTTTTTCACCACATACACATTTGGTGCATTGGCCTGTAAGGTCGGTGGGTTGATATTGCGTGCCGGTGCGGCCTGTACGGTACTGACTGCGCCCACCCCAAAACTGAAACAGACAGCAAGTGCCAGCGCCTGCTGTTTTAACCCCAAGGCACGAAAAGAAGATGTGCCCTTCAAAACCTTTTTCATTATCATAATTCCTAAAATTATGTATGTAGTTGCGTTATAATAACGATCTTACATACATTTTTTCGATGAAGCATTCCTTCATTCGGTTATTTGACCAATGGCAAAGCTGAGGACGTAATATGGCCTTATTACCTATTTTAAGTTTCCCCGATCCCCGTCTTCGTACCATTGCACAACCCGTCGAAGAAGTTACTGATGAAATTCGTCAGCTCGCCGCAGATATGTTTGAAACCATGTATGAAGCGCCCGGCATCGGGCTGGCTGCAACGCAGGTTGACCGTCATATTCAGCTGATTGTTATGGATCTGTCTGAAAACAAAGACCAACCGATGGTATTCATTAACCCCAAAATTACCCCATTGACTGAAGAAACCCAGCCTTATGAAGAAGGCTGCTTGTCAGTGCCTCAAATATACGACAAAGTTGAGCGTCCGTCACGTGTAAAAATTGAGGCAATTAACCTTGAAGGTCAAGCATTTGAGTTAGAAGCGGACGGACTTCTCGCTGTCTGTATCCAACATGAAATGGATCACTTAAATGGTAAGCTTTTTGTCGATTATCTGTCGCCATTAAAGCGCCAGCGTGCCCGTGAAAAAGTCGAAAAAGTGGTGCGTCAGCGTCAGAAAGTGGCGGTTAAACGCTAAACAGCCCTGCGACCAAAAGATCAGGACAAAACAGCCCAATTTCGATTGGGCTTTGTTATACTTGGGCCAGTCAAAAGCAGGAATATATGTTTGTTGATTCGTAGTGGTTTACTGCTCTCACTGATGGCAGTATTTTTACAGATTGCTGTTTTTTTACAGCCTTTGCTGCCGAAAGCCTATCAGGTGGCACCGGTCTGTGAAACCATTACGCGTGCGCTTTTATTGCCGGTTGATCATTCAGCGCATGGACATGCCCATTCCGAACATCTGTACAGTCAGCATCAACCAGTCATTTCAGATGACGGGCATAATCATCATGATGCCAATCATCAATGCCAGTACTGTACCGTGTACGGCAATCTCGTTTTACCGCCAGAACTCAGTGTGAAAGAAGTGCTTGATCGTATTCAAGTGCGTTTTATCGCTTTTGAAAAAGCTTTCCAGCATGTCTGGTTTGCACTGCAACGACTATTTCTTATTCCTCAGGGTAGGGCACCGCCACTGTTTGCATAAAACCGCGTTTGTTTTGCTTGGGTCTTGAATGACTTAAGCCGTGTTTTATATGTATTCCAGTGAGAAATGAAAAATGGCTCAGCCAAAATTCTTTTTACAGCCTCTTGCGGCTGCGATTTGTGTTGCTTGTTATTCACCAGTTGTGTTTGCAGAAACCCCAACACCCGTCCAAAGTCTGGCACCTATTGTGATGACTGCGCATCAGGGCAATGATGCCAACGGCCTGATTGTCCGTGCCGATCCGAAACAGCCAATTCAACCGATTCCAGCCACCGATGGCGCAGATTATCTGCAAAGTATTGTCGGTTTTAGCGCGGTCAACAGTGGCGCTGGTACCAATGGCGATGTGACTTTCCGTGGCATGTTTGGTTCGCGGATTAAAATTCTGACCGATGGCACAGAAAACCTGGGTGCCTGTCCGAGTCGTATGGATTCACCGACCTCCTATATTTCACCAGAAAGTTATGACCAGATTTCGGTAATTAAAGGCCCACAAACCGTGCAATATGCCAATACCGGTTCAGCTGCCACCGTGATTTTTGAGCGCCGTCCGGAACAGTTTGATGAAGATCAGCACTATCGTGGTCAACTGAGTGTGCTGGCCGGTTCATTTGGCCGTCTGGACCATAATATTGAGGTTGCAGCAGGCGACGAGCAGAAATATATTCGCCTAAATAGCAACCGTTCGGTATCGAATAGCTATCAGGATGGTGAGGGCAATGCCGTGCCATCGGACTGGGAACGTTGGAATGCTGATGTAGCACTGGGCTGGACCCCGGATGCAGATACCTGGGTCGAACTGACTGGGGGGAAAGCCGATGGTGAAGCGGTGTATGCTGGCCGGATGATGGATGGTTCTAAATTTGCCCGTGAAAGTCTGGGTTTACGTGTTGAAAAACAGAACGTCACTGATGTGATCAAGAAAATTGAAGCGCAGGTTAACTACAACTTTAATGATCATGTGATGGATAACTATAGTTTGCGTCAAGTCGGCATGGCTGAGCATCATATGACCCACGAAATGGTTGAGGCTAAATCTGCCATGAATGTGACGCGCCGTACCTTGAATGCCCGAATGGCCGTCACTCATGAATGGGACAAGTTGCAGTTTATTACCGGTGTGGATAGTCAGAATAATAAACATGGCAAAGGGATGTATTCTGCAACCATGCCAAGAATGAACTCACCTGTTACAACAGATATGGAGTTTCAATCTATTGGTGGTTTTGGTGAGTTGGGTTATCAGCTGAGTGAGCAGAATCGTTTGGTGGGCGGTGTTCGTGTCGATCAGGTTGAAGTAGATGCGGTACAAACCGCACAGCAACGTCAGGAAACCTTACCGAGTGCTTTTATTCGTTTGGAAAACCAGCATCCTCATCATGATGTTAAAACCTATATTGGTTTAGGTTATGTAGAACGTATGCCGGATTACTGGGAATTATTTAGAACTGATTTGAATGGTGTCGAAGGTTCGACATTTAAGTATTTGGAGCCAGAAAAAACGTTACAGTTAGATATTGGCTATCAGCATGAGCATGGTGCCTTTAGTTCATGGGCATCAGCATATGCAGGTTTGATTAATGATTTTATTCTGATGACCTATGATCCAACTGAACAAGTTCCAATGATGAAGAATGCAGCAGACTCACGTAATGTTGATGCCACCATTGCTGGAGCTGAGGTGGGGATAGGGTATCAGTTTACTGATGCTATTCAAGCAGATGTCAGCGCAATGTATGCCTGGGGTGAAAACACCACTGACAATACGCCGTTGCCACAGATTGCACCGCTTGAAGGTCGTGTAAACTTACGTTATATCCAGGATCGTTATACCTTGGGGGCCTATTGGCGAATCGTGGATGGTCAAAACCGGATTAGCCAGAATCAGGGCAATATCGTAGGTTATGATCTAAAAGAAAGTGCAGGTTTCAGCACTTTGTCCTTAAACGGCACGTACCATCTTTCCGATGGGGTTGATCTTTCTGTGGGAATCGACAACGTTCTAGATAAGACCTATACCGAGCATTTAAATAAGATGGGGGCGGCCGGTACAGGTCTGCCAATTACCCAGCAGTTCAACAACAGTGGCCGTAACTATTGGGCGAGAATGAGCTTTAAATTCTAATTAGCTCGAAATGCAGATAAAAAGCAGGACGAAAGTCCTGCTTTTTATTTTTAAAATTTTATTTATTTCAAAAACTTAATATAAATTGATATTTCCAAATAAAATAACGAATATTTTTCTTAAAATATTTTTTATAAATAAAACAATTATTTATAAATTTTTTGGATTATAAAATAAACACACGTTTCAGAAGTTTTTAAAAAGGTGTTGCAACCCCTCTGAAATCCTGTAGAATGCACATCCATCGGCGGTGATGTTGATAAAAACTTGTTGATAAACAAGGATTTAGCTAAAATGGTTGAGTTCTGGTTTAGGTGGTAAGTTTAGAAATAAAATCAACATTGCATGTTGACTTTCTA
>NZ_VOXS01000024.1:0-22642 GCF_013420655.1 Acinetobacter sp. Q186-3
TGTTCAAATGGCGATTCAGCGTTTAATTGGTTTTGGGAAAAAAGAAGAGTTTAAGGAAATTTTGGCAATTTTAAGAAAGCAGAATCCTGATAGGATAAGGGTTCTGTGAAATTTGTCGTGTACAGAGATTATCGTCCAAAAACATGAACAGAAGATGTAAAACTAAAGTAACATGGTAAACCCATTATCCAGTGAAAATTAACCAGGAAATTCCCTTAAAAATCCGATGAATTTACAGAAATCATACCTATCATAACACTGAAAAAAGTGTATAAAAGTGTGCCAATTTATTTTTAACCAAAATCAGTTAAAGTAGCTTGCTGTTTAAAAAGAGATAAACAAAAAGTAGTGAATTTATTTAATAAATGTAATGAAAATATACCTTTTTTTAAAATTTTTTCAGGTTACAAATTAATGAAGGAGTTTGGTTTATTCTTTTGGGTTTGGTGTTATATTCTCTGTTAAAGTTTGTTAACCGGGCTGAGCAATCGGCTTTAAAAATGGCCTAAATATTCTATAAGAATGGATCTCGGATGAGGCAGATATGAAGTTGCAGTTGCTTGAAATAGGTTCAGAAACTGAACAGCTGAGTGCATGCAGGTTGTCTCTGTTATTGGGGGTATTTACTGCCACCAATCAGATTGACCGTTTTTTATCATCTGCCCGTAAAATTTTAGGGGTAGAGCGTTCCGCACTGGCCTTCGAGGGCGAACCCTATTTATGGTATGCCCATCAGGACTGTTTTAAAGCCTTTATTGCACCCGATCATATCCAGATTGTCGAACTGTTTGATGGTCAGGACTGCATTCATACCGAGCATCCTCACTATATACAACTGGTTGAGCGTATTAGCTCTTTAGGTGTAGAAGCAAAACGCTTTATGGCCTTTGATCTGAAAATGTCCGATGGTCGCTCTATTGGACAGATCCTGTTTTTCGACCAGAACGAGCAGCCTTTTTCGCTGCAGGCGATTGAAATTCTCAGTGATCTGGCCACCAATTTGGTGAATTATCTGGAGTTAAAAGCCGACCATGCCGAGCTGAAAGAAATGTATGAGCAGCAGGCCGCACTGAATTTCAGTAAAACCAAATTTTTCCAGATTATTGCGCATGACTTAAGAGCGCCGTTTCATGGCTTGCTCGGTTTTTCCGAAGTTCTGGCACAAGAACGCGAAACGCTAGATGATTCCAGTGTGCAGAATATTGCCGACTATTTATATGATACTGCGCAATCGACCTATAACCTGCTGGAAAGCCTGTTGAACTGGGCCATGGCAGAAGGCGGCCGCTTTATCTATCATCCAATTAACTTTAAGCTGCAACAGTCGTCGAAAATTGTCTGCGATGTGCTGAACAGTCTGGCGGTGAAAAAGAATATTCAGCTGATTAACCAGATTGATGATGATATTAAAGTCTATGCCGACATTAATATGATTACTTCGGTTATCCAGAACCTGGTGTCGAATGCGCTGAAATTCACCCCGACAGATGGTACCGGCAAGGTAACTTTACGCGCCGAACAGGCAGATGATGGCGTGCATATCTATATTCAGGATACTGGTCTGGGCATGAGCCAGTCGCAAATGGAACAGCTGTTCCAGGCAGCGGTTACAGCCAGTAGCAAAGGTACAGCCGGTGAAAAAGGTACTGGTCTGGGCTTAGTATTGTGTAAACGTTTTGTCGACCTGAACAAAGGCGAAATTGTGGTGGAATCCAATGAAGGCGAAGGAACCACCTTTATTGTGACCTTGCCGCAGGCCACCAGCGCGCATCAGGCTTTAATGCCGGAAGATATACAGTTCGAAAAAGTAAAAATGTAGAAAACGCAATTTTCTTTTCCTCTATAGCCAGACTCCTGATATAACTAGAAAAAACAGTCAGCTTTGGGTGTGTGAATGAATACGGAACAATTGCGCAAAACCTTAGGTGCCAGCCAATATGCAGAACAGGTATTGGCCAAGCACCAACCCCTCTTAGAACAAGATTATGCAGTTGACCGGTTTTTAACCCCTTTAAGCACCCAGCAGATTCAGCACACCGTGCAAACGACCTTGCAGGATATTCAGGATGAAACCGAGTGGATGCGTAGTCTGCGGATTTTACGTGCCCGGCTGATGTTTCGCTGGATCTGGCAAGATGCCAACCAGTTAACCGATGTGGTCACCCTGACCCGTGAACTGTCCGATTTCGCCGATGTCTGTGTAACAGCAGCCAAAGATTTTGCCCGGGCTCCCTTGGTGGCCAAGCATGGCGAGCCGGTAGGCTATAACGGTAAAGTACAGGACCTGATTGTGATTGCCATGGGTAAACATGGCGCGCAGGAACTGAATTTATCCAGCGATATTGACCTGATTTTTGCCTTCGATGAGCAGGGCGAAACCAACGGCCGTAAATGTATTGATGTGCAGCAGTTCTGTATTTTATGGGGACAGAAACTGATTTATCTGCTCGACCATATCACTGCCGATGGCTTTGTGTTCCGGGTCGATATGCGCTTGCGTCCCTGGGGCGATGGTTCGGCACTGGCGATTAGTCATGTGGCGCTGGAAAAATACTTAAGCCAGCATGGCCGTGAATGGGAGCGCTATGCCTGGATCAAGGCGCGCATTGTCACCGGTGGTAAAGAAGGGGATGAACTGCTGGAGATGACCCGGCCGTTCGTGTTCCGCAAATATGTTGATTACACTGCCTTTGAAGCCATGCGTGAAATGAAGGCCATGATTGAGCGCGAAGTGCAGCGTCGTCATCTGGAAGATGATATTAAACTCGGCGCTGGCGGGATTCGTGAAGTTGAGTTTATTGTGCAGGTGTTTCAACTGATTTATGGCGGGTCCAAGCTGGAGCTACAAGACCGGCAATGTCTGGTCAGCCTGAATCATCTGGATGAAGCTGAATTGCTGGACAGCAAAGCCGTGGCCGAGCTGGAAGATGCCTATTTATTTCTGCGCCGGGTTGAACATGCGATTCAGGCGCTGAATGACCAGCAAACCCAGTCCTTACCGACCGAGCCAGAATTGCGTCAGCGTTTGATCAGCACTTTAGGTTTTGCGAGCTGGCCAGATTTTATGGCTTTTCTGGATGAAAAACGCGCCAAGGTCATCTATCAGTTTGAGCATTTAATTAAAGAAAAAGAACCAGACCCGCTGGTCGAAAGTTTTAGCCAGCTGGAACAGCGCCTGAATGAAGTGCTGGATGATCAGGCCAAAAATCTGGTGCATGAATTCTGGTATGGACATGCGCTGAAAAAATTACCGGCCAAAGCGGTGCAGCGCCTGAAAACCTTCTGGCCGCATCTGGTTGAAGCGGTGTTGCAGTCAGATATGCCGCAAGTCGCGCTGGTGCGACTGATGCCGCTGGTGGAATCGGTAATGCGCCGTACCGTGTATCTGGTGATGCTGATTGAAAGCAAAGGTGCGCTGCAACGTCTGGTGAAAATGGCCACTGTCAGTCCGTGGATTTGTGAAGAGCTGACCCATTATCCGGTGTTGCTAGATGAATTCCTGTCGATGGATTTTGAATTGCCGAAACGTCAGGATCTGGAAGATTCCTTGCGTCAGCAATTGCTGCGGATTGAGGTCGATCAGGTCGAAGACCAGATGCGGGTACTGCGCCTGTTTAAAAAATCCAATGTACTGGCAGTGGCAGCCAGTGATGTACTGGCCGAAAGTCCGCTGATGAAAGTTTCCGATGCGCTTACCGATATTGCTGAAGTGTCAGTCAATGCTGCCTTGCATCTGGCTTATCAGATTACCGCGAAAAAACATGGTTTCCCGCTGGATGCTGAAGGTCAGCGCTGTACGCTGGATCATATGGCTTTTACCGTGATTGGTTATGGCAAGGTAGGCGGGATTGAACTTGGTTATGGCTCAGATCTGGATCTGGTCTTTATTCATTATATGGATGAACAGGCCGATACCGACGGGCTCAAACCCATCAGCGGTTTTGAGTTTGCGATGCGGGTGGGGCAAAAGTTTGTGTCATTGATGACCACCCAAACTTTAGATGGCCGCGTTTATGAAGTGGATACCCGGTTACGTCCGTCTGGGGAAGCGGGATTACTGGTCACCAGCCTGAAAGCGTTTGAGCATTATCAGCTAAAAAGTGCCTGGCTGTGGGAGCATCAGGCGCTGGTGCGCGCGCGCAGTATTGCCGGTGAACGCTGCCTTCGGGACAAGTTCGAGCAACTACGCTGCCGGATTCTGACCCAGCCACGTGAACAGGCGCATGTGCGTGCTGAAGTGCTGAAAATGCGCCAGAAGATGAAAGACCATCTCGGTTCATCAAATGAGCAAAAAAAAGATGGAATTTTTCATTTAAAACAGGATGCAGGTGGTATCGTTGATATCGAATTTATGGCACAGTATGCGGTGTTAGCGTGGAGTGGGACGAATAAAGATCTCGCCCATTACTCCGACAATGTACGAATCCTTGAGGATGCCGCAAAGACAGGTTGCTTATCCAGCAACGATGCGACTGCTCTGATTCAAGCTTATCTCCGTGAACGCGCAGAGAGCCACCGCTTAGCCCTTGCAAATCAATCCATGCAAGTGTCTGCAAGCGACTGGCACGATACCCGAATGACCGTTTGCAAGTTATGGCAAAGACTGATTGATCCAGCTGCAGCATTTGCACTGGAGAGTGAATAATTGTGAAAAATTGGAGTTTATGGCATGAATTTGGCTGATCGTGATGGTTTTATTTGGCAAGATGGACAACTGGTTGACTGGCGTGAGGCCAAAACTCACGTGTTGACCCATACCCTGCATTACAGCATGGGTGTGTTTGAAGGTGTCCGTGCCTATGAAACCCCGAATGGAACGGCTATTTTCCGTCTAAAAGAGCACACAAAGCGTTTGTTAAATTCTGCAAAAATTTATCAAATGAAAGTGCCGTTTGATCAGGCAACTTTAGAGCAAGCACAAATTGATGTGGTGCGTGAAAATAAACTGGCATCTTGCTATTTACGTCCAATCATCTTTATTGGTTCTGAAAAACTCGGTATTGCGGCAACAGACAACACTATTCATGCCGTGGTTGCAGCGTGGAGCTGGGGTGCTTACCTGGGTGAAGAGGCAATGGCGAAGGGTATTCGCGTAAAAACCTCATCATTTACCCACCATCATCCAAACGTGACCATGTGTAAAGCCAAAGCGTCTGGTAACTATACGCTGTCGATTCTGGCACACCAAGAAGTGGCGCATTCAGGTTATGACGAAGCGATGCTGCTGGATCCACAAGGTTATGTGTGTCAAGGTTCGGGCGAAAACGTATTCCTGGTTAAAGATGGCGTAATTCATACACCGGATATCGCTGGTGGTGCGCTGGATGGGATTACCCGTCAATCGATTATTACCATTGCTAAAGACTTGGGTTATGACGTGGTTGAGCGCCGTATTACCCGTGACGAATTCTATATTGCCGATGAAGCCTTCTTTACGGGTACGGCTGCAGAAGTGACCCCGATTCGTGAATACGATGATCGTCAGATTGGTGAAGGTGTTCGTGGTCCAATCACTACGCAAATCCAGAAAGCCTACTTTGATGCAGTGCAGGGCAAAGACCCGAAATATGCACACTGGTTAACTTACGTAAAATAAGTGCAAACTGTAAAAAAGGACTCAGATGAGTCCTTTTTTATGGGTTGGAAAAATGCTCTTAATCATCCATACCAAAAATATCGCGGCTATAGACTTTTTCCAGTACATCCGCCAGCTCATCGGATTGACGGTTGGCAACAATCACATCGCTATAGTGTTTAAATTCATTCAGATCCTGCATAACTTTGGAGTGAAAGAATTCATCTTCCTGCAAGGTCGGCTCGTAAATCACCACTTCCACGCCGCGGCCTTTGATGCGTTTCATCACCCCCTGAATGGCCGATGCCCTAAAGTTGTCTGAACCACTTTTCATGACCAGACGGTAAATACCGACCACTTTCGGGTTGCGTTGCAGGACGGACTGGGCAATAAAATCTTTACGGGTGGCATTGGCATCGACAATGGCCTGAATTAAATTGCTCGGTACATTGTGATAGTTGGCCAGCAACTGTTTGGTGTCCTTGGGTAGGCAGTAGCCGCCGTAGCCAAAGGACGGATTGTTATAATATTTGCCAATCCGCTGATCCAGACAGACGCCGTCAATAATCTGTCGGGTATCCAGCTGAAACAGCTGTGCATAGGTGTCCAGTTCATTGAAATAGGCCACGCGCATAGCCAGATAGGTGTTGGCAAACAGCTTGATGGCTTCGGCTTCGGTGGAACCGGTAAAAAGTACCGGGCAGTCTTTTTTGATGGCGCCTTCGAGTAGCATATCGGCAAACAGTCGGGCACGCTCCGACTGTTCTCCGACAATAATCCGTGATGGATACAGGTTGTCATGCAGGGCTTTGCCTTCACGCAAAAATTCCGGTGAAAAAATAATATTTCCACTACGATATTTCTGTTTGATTTTTTCGGTAAACCCGACCGGAACGGTGGATTTGATGATCATGGTGGTGCAGGGATTAATTGACAGTACATCCTGAATCACGCTTTCGACACTGTCGGTATTAAAATAATTGGTCTGTGGATCGTAATCGGTCGGCGTGGCGATAATCACATAATCGGCATCCTGATAGGCATCGGCCTGATGCAGGGTGGCTTTAAAATTCAGGTCTTTATTTTTCAGGAAGTCGCTAATTTCAGGGTCTTGCAGGGGAGAAATGCCATAATTCAGCAGTTCGACTTTTTCAGGAATGATATCGAGCGCCACCACTTCATGCTGCTGCGCAAAAATCATGGCATTGGAAAGGCCAACATAGCCGGTACCGACAATACTAATTTTCATAATCTATTGTTGTTCTGCGATGAGTTCTAATCTGCATCTTGAATGTGCAAGTTCGATGACGTTTTTCTGACAGTTATTTTGCAGTGGCTTTTCTTTGCAGCCATTCTGCTAATTTGTAACTCTGTGATATGATGGCGCCATTGCTCAGGTGGATCATGCGGCATGGCTTTACATGAAACAGAGATGAACTCTCAATCTTCTTTAATGCAGGAACAGAATGTTGTTCTGTGCATGAAATGGGGAACCAAATACGGTTCGGAATACGTTAACCGTTTGTACAATATGGTCAAACGCCATACCACAGTCGACTTTAAAATGGTCTGCCTGACTGACCGTACTGAAGGCATTAATCCGGAAGTGGAATGTTTCCCGATCCCGCCTTTAGCTTTGCCAGAAGGGGCGCCTGAGCGTGGCTGGAACAAGCTGTCGACGTTTGAGCCAGATTTATATGGCTTGACAGGCAATGCGCTATTTCTGGATTTAGATGTGGTCATTGTCGACAATATCGATGCATTTTTTACCCATCCGGGTGATTTTCTGATTATTCATGACTGGAAACGTCCATGGCGAATTACCGGCAACAGTTCGGTCTATCGTTTTAAACTGGGAGCTTTTCCGGGATTATTGCCGTATTTCCGTGAGCATTTTGATGAGATCCGTCAGAAATTCCGTAATGAGCAGGCGTATTTGTCTTGGTATGTCGATCAGGAGAAAAAATTAAGCTACTGGCCAGAGAGCTGGTGTAAAAGCTATAAATATCATTGTCTGCAAAAGATTCCGATGGCCTATTTTAAGCCGCCAGTGAAACCGGAAGGTGCCAAAATTATTATTTTCCATGGCGAAATTAATCCACCAGATGCAATTCATGGCGGTGGGGGAAAATGGTATCGCTATGTGTTGCCGTCGGATTGGATTAAAGAGGCTTGGCAGTAATTGAAGCAACATCCTGCATTAAATCATACAGCGCGACCATATCGCTTAAGTGTGGTCATGATTGTTAAGAACGAAGCAAAAAACTTAGAATTATCGTTACCCGCATTAAAAGGCTGGATTGATGAGTTAATTGTACTGGATTCTGGAAGCACAGATCATAGTCGACAACTGGTGGAAGACGCTGGGGGACAATGGTTTGAAAATCTAAATTGGCCAGGGTTTGGAAAACAGCGTCAACTTGCACAGTCTTATGCTACAGGTGAATGGATTCTTGCTTTGGATGCAGATGAAGTGGTTACACAGCAGCTACAGCAGAGTATTTTAAAAGCAATTCAACAGCCGCCTTTAGATACAGTTTTTGGAATTAAGCGTTTGGATTGCATATTTGGTCATCAAATTGATAATGCTTATTGGCCAGTGAAGGCGCATTGGCGCTTATTTCCAAAAGACTATCAGTATGATGATAATCTTGTTCATGAGTCAGTTGTTTTAAATGGGGCTAAAACAGAGAAGCTGCAAGGTTTTCTTTTGCATCAAACCGCACCTACACCTAAATTTTGGCTAGAAAAGCGTTTAGATTATGCGAAAGCATGGGCTGTCGATCGTGAGCAACGAGGGAAAACAGTTGGTATTTGGGGGGTGTTTTTTCATACGTTCTGGGCGTTTATTAAACAATACCTGATTGATGGCCGCTTCTTAATGGGTCAATATGGATTCATTTACTCTCTGTTATTTACACAGTATACCTTTAATAAATATGCAATTTTATATGATTTGAAGAATAATCATGCTTTGGCAACTTTTAATCAGTCACTAGAAAATATTAAAAAGCTTCAGTCAGTTGACCAATCTGAGAAAAAATCGACTGTTTCATTGGTGATGATTGCAAAGAATGAGTCGAAACATTTAGCTGCATGTTTAGCGACAGTGCATGACCTTGTTGATGAGATTATTATTCTTGATTCTGGCAGTACAGATCAGACCGAAGAGATTGCCAAGCGATTCGGGGTAAAATGGTATGTTAACTGTGAGTGGAAAGGATTTGGTATTCAGCGCCAGATAGCACAAAGTTATGCTACTCAGGACTATGTACTTGTTCTGGATCCAGATGAGCGACTTGATCAGGCCCTTCGGGAGTCGATTGTTGAGGTGCTAAAGCATCCACTTCAAACGGATAAAGTTTTTAGCTTGGCGCGTGTTAATCAGTTCTGTGGTGTTGAAGTGCAAAAACGTTTTTGGTATGCAGACTTATTAGCACGGTTATATGCCAATAAGTCTTTTCAATACTCATCTTTGGAAGTTCATGAATCTTTAGATCAGAAGAATGTGCCTGCTGTAAAATTAAATGGTTATTTAGAGCATTTAACCAATGATGATTTACACCATTTCCTAGTGAAAAATATTCGCTATAGTCATGATTGGGCATCGGATAAATTTAAGCATGGTAAAAAAATAGGTTTATTTGCAGCTGTATTGCGTGGCATTTTCTCTTTTATACGAGAATATATCATCCGTGGTGACTTTTTGGGCGGGGCGTATGGTTATCTGCTGGCAATGGCATCCATGGGCTATACTTTAGATAAGTATTTGATGCTGTGGCAAATGAATAAAGAGAGCAATAAAAAATGAAGATTTTAATTGCCAATATGTCTTCTATACCCGTGTATGCCTATGGCGGGACAGAGCGTGTAATTTGGGATTTGGCAAAACAACTGGTTGAGCAGGGGCATCAGGTCATATTCCTTGTGCCGAAAGGTTCACACTGTAGTTTTGCGAAAGTAATTGAAATGGATCCTGATCGACCGATTTCTGCACAGATTCCAGATGATATTGATGTGGTTCATTTCCAGTTCCAGCCCAACGTTACCGGTTTAGAGGTGCCCTATGTAGTGACTGAGCATGGAAATGCTCAGCTTGAAGAGCGTTTGAATCAAAACACCATTTTTGTTTCTCGTGATCATGCGCAAAGACACAACTCAGACTCTTATGTGTTAAATGGTCTGGATTGGTCGAATTATGGTGAAGTCGACTGGAAGCGAGAGCGGAATTACTATCACTTTTTGGGTAAAGCAGCTTGGCGTTTGAAAAATGTCAAAGGTGCAATTCATATTGCAAAAAAAGCGAAACAGCAGTTACATGTGCTAGGAGGCGATCGTTTTAATTTTAAACGTGGTTTGCGTTTAACTTTTTCTCCTCAAATTAAATTTCATGGGATGGTCGGTGGCCAAAAAAAGTTTTCATTGTTAAATGGCTCGAAGGGATTGATCTTTCCTGTGCGTTGGCATGAACCTTTTGGGTTGGCTATTATTGAAAGTATGTACTTTGGTAGTCCTGTTTTTTCAACGCCTTATGGTGCTATTCCTGAACTGGTACCACATGAGTGCGGGGTACTTTCAAATAATGCTGATCTATTGGTGGATGCGATTAATACGCAAAAATTTGATCCCTTATATTGTCAGCAGCATGTTGTAGATCATTTTAATGCTGAGAAAATGGCGCAGAGATATTTGGATAAATATACTCAAGTGATAAAGGGGGGGGTGCTAAACCCTCATCAACCTTATTTGATGAAGGAATGTCAAAATCTTGAATGGCAACAATAGTGAGGCAAGTGTTTAGAAGAAAAACCGAGTTATTCTTCTAAACTAAGAGCTGTGTCTAAATTACCTGGGCAGTATGGTGGTTGAGCGTGTAGAGGGTAACCATTCAGAACTTGTTCATAATAAGAGAGATACTTTTTACTCATGACGATATGGTTAAACTGATCTCGAGCATATTCATGACAGGCTTTTCGACTAAATTGGCCAATATTCTTGAGGGCCTCTACCATTTCGGTCTTGCTTGCTGTGCTCAGACCCACCTCAGGAATGATAAGCTCTGGAACGGAACCATGATGACTGCCAATAACAGGACAGCCTAAATACAGGCTTTCAATCATTGCAAGTCCAAAAGCCTCATGGATTAAAACTGGGAATATCAGAGCTTGTGAATCTCGAATCACAGCATTTTTTTCTTCACCTCCAATCATGCCATGGAAGCTAAGATCTTTTCCTGCATAAAAGTAAGGTTGATATTTACCATTACGTTTCCATTTTAGGCTAAGGCGATTGCTGCCAAGCACGTGTAATGGTTTATTTGCTCTACGTGCAATCTCAACACTATCTTTTAGATTCTTATCGCGATATTTAGCGTTGGCTAAAAAGTGAATATAATTTTTAGGTTTATCTAGATTAGGTTGTCCATAATCATCCCAAAATAATCCATTATAAACAAAGGCCTGAGCACCACTTCGCTCAGCATGCTTTTGGCCTAGGAAAATAGTATTTTGTGGGAAAGTTTTAGGGGTTAATTGTTGGTTGTGTGTTGTGCAGACATGAGGCGTTTGAATATTACCTTCAAATAAAAAATGAAAATGAATAATGTCTGCCCAGCCTTCAACTTGCTCTTCTAGTGTTTTATTTGGAGTGAAAGTGAGAGCATCTGGATGATTATTTTGACTTTTGGTCATAAATTTTACTTCATGGCCAAGTGCTTTTTGTCCTAAATATAAAGCCCATAAGACACGTTCAGTTCCTCCATACTTAGGTGGAGGAACAGGCATACGTGTTAATAGAACATGTAGGATTTTATTAATATAGAGGTTTATTCAAAACTGCTAAAATGGCAGGATAAGTTGTGAATTTCCAATAATATTTTTGCTATAATGACATCATAATTGGCAAGTTTTTTTGGTATTGATTTTGAAAAATTTTGTTATTAGTCTCTCTTCAGCATTAGAGCGTAGACATCACATTACACAGGTTTTTAATGAACAAGGTATTGATTTTGAATTTTTTGATGCGATAACACCAGAGAAAGCTTATGATTTAAAAGAAAAATATTTTCCAGAATGTTGCTCAGATAATATTAGTGCTGCAGAATTAGCATGTGCGATGAGTCATATAGCAGTTTGGTTGCATGCCAAAGAGCTAGGTTTGAAATATGTAGCAATATTTGAAGATGATATATATTTAGGGGGAAATGCAAATTTATTTCTAAATTGTAGTAATTGGATTCCTAAAAATATAGATGTTATTAAATTAGAGACATTTCTTACTAAAATTTTTTTAGGTGATTCTGCAGGTAATATACATAATAGAAGTTTATATCAATTAAAGCACTTTCATTTTGGCGGAGCGGGATATATTTTATCTTTAAAAGCTATTGATTGTTTACTTACTGAAATAAAAATGAAGAAAAATATTTTGCCTATTGATTGGGTGCTATTTTATAACCCTATTTATGATAATTGCATTAAAGTTTACCAACTAAGCCCAGCTTTATGTATCCAAGATAAAGTAAAAAATAAGGAGATAACTTTTGAGAGTTCTTTGGAAGAGGGCCGAGTTCAATTTGAGGCACCAAAAATTAAGGTGAAGTTTATAAATAAAATTAAAAGAGAACTGATACGCTTAATTAAGCAAGTAAAAGGTTTGTTTTTCTCGAGAATTGTTTATTTTAAATGATAGCGTGGGAAAAACTAAAATTTTAAATAAGTGGTCGAAAATTTGTATATAAAAAATTTCATTGAGAATGAATGGTGAGGTCAAAATTTTATTAAAAGTTAGTATTAGATCTCTTTCATAAATCAAAAAACGATCTTCTTTTTGGTTGATATTTGCACTCCAGATTTCTTGGCATTCGTGCATAATCTGCGGATGAAATACATCGATTCAAACAAGCTTTCTGATCCTCAGTTCAAGCGATACACCGGCATCTCCTGGTCAACCTTCTATTTAATGGTTGAGCAATTGAAGAAACATGTTCCTGCCAAAGGCAGACCGCCCAAGTTAAGCCTGGAGGACCAGGTTCTTCTTTGTCTGAGCTATTGGCGGGAATATCGAACCTTATTTCACGTTGCGACGAGTTACGGGGTTTCAGAGCCCACAGCCTCAAGAATTGTCCGTCATGTGGAAGACTGCCTGATTCGGTCCAATCTCTTTAATTTATCCAAAGATTTACCCGAGAGCGAAGGCATCGATTGGAATGTGGTGATCGTGGATGCCACAGAAATTCCAATCCAAAGGCCTAAAAAAACAGAAGAAAAGCTATAGCGGCAAGAAAAAGACCCACACCTTCAAAGTACAGGCCATCATTCATTATCAAACTCAAAAAATCCTGAGTTTATGTACGAGTCGTGGTGCCGTACATGATTTCGAACTCTTCAAACGTAACTTGAATCAGATTCCTGCAGGTGCATTTATCCTTGCGGATAAGGGTTATCAGGGAATTTATACAGTGTATCCAAATAGCTTGTTGCCATTAAAAGCAAAGAAGCGCTGTAAACTGGATTCCGAACTAAAAATCTATAATCAGGAAATCAATAAAAGAAGAATTGGAATTGAGCATGTATTTGGCAGTTTGAAAACCTTCAAAATTCTTGCTGAGCGATATCGCAATCGAGGCAAAAGACTAGCATTAAGATTCAATCTAATTGCTGGAATTTATAACTTGGAGCTGAGTAAAAAATGACTTATGAAAGAAATCTATTGAGCTAAAGCATATTATATAAATTCCTGCCACCCTCAATCTTCCTAAACCTCTTATACCCCCACAAATACTGTTCTGGAGCGGCATTAATCATACGCTCCATTTCTTTATTCAGCGTATCGACTGAAAGCTGCAAATCTTTCGCATTAATCTCTGCTGATAAGGTCTGTACATGCAGCTCAAAGCCACTTAAATCTTCACGGCGTAAACAGCTTAAACCAATCACTGAACACTGGGTCTTGGCTGCCAGTTTTGAGAGCAGGGTAGAGGAAAGTGCATTCTGACCAAAGAAAGGTGAATAAATGCCACCCGACTCTTTAGGCACATGATCTGGTAAAATTGCAGCAAATCCACCTTGTTTTAAATGCTTAAATAAGGCACGTACGCCTGTTTCATCGGTGGGTACCAGTGTGGCATTAAGACGCTGCCGTGCTTCCAGCATAAACCGGTCTACATCCGGATTTTTGCTCGGTTTATACATAATGACCGGTGCCGTATGTAAATTCACCCAGGCATTCATCAATTCCCAGGTACCAAAATGCGGCACCACTGCCAAGGTCCCATTCGGGTTTTGCAGGGCGTCTAAAAAAATATCTTCCCCATGCACGACCTTGATCTGTTCAAGGGCAAACTCCGGTGCAGAACCCCAAATTTTGACCGATTCAGCATAGGTCATACATTGGCTTTTCAGACTGCGCCGTGTGAGCTGATTCCGTTCCGATTCAGATAACTCCGGATAAGCCGACTTTAAATTAATTTCGGTCACGCGTCGAGCAGAGGAATTGCTCACATACAGTAACCAGCCCACAGATCGGGCAGTGACCTGAATCAAACGCAGGGGGAGTTTGGAGAAATTTTTAAGAAGGGAATACATGAATCAAGCAAGAGTCCGCACAATTATGGTCGATCTGTATTGCCTTTTAAGACCATATAAATCAGTCCGACAAAAATCAGCAAGGCGCCGATAATACTACTCAGGCTGAAATACACAATACGGTCATTGGTATCAAGCGCAAACAGGTTATTCGCCAAGATATAACGCATGAACAGCCATTGTACAATCGAAAAGACAATAAGCATGATGCCACGGTTACGTACTGCAGGACGCATTGCCATTGCTGAATCACCTAAGAATGAAAACTGCAGTTATTATGCCATTGCTCGGCAGTGATCTCAATGTAATAAAAAAGCCCCGCAAGTGCAGGGCTTCTTTAGAATGACAAGCTATTATTCTTGAGATTCCGCTTTTGGTTTTTCACGTAAGCGAATACCCAAATCACGCAGTTGAGTAGCTTCAACTGGTGCTGGTGCTTGAGTCAATGGACATTCAGCAGTCTTGGTTTTCGGGAATGCAATCACATCACGAATAGACGCACCGCCGGTCATCAGCATCACTAAACGGTCCAGACCGAATGCTAGACCACCGTGTGGAGGCGCACCGTAACGTAAAGCATTTAGTAAGAAGCTGAATTTCTCTTCAGCTTCTTCTTCACCAATACCTAAAGCTTCAAAGATGGCTTTTTGCATTTCCAGGTTGTGAATACGCAGTGAACCACCACCAATTTCAGTGCCGTTCAATACCATATCGTAAGCGACAGACAGCGCAGCACCCGGGTTGTTCTTCACTTCTTCAACGCTTGATTTTGGCAGCGTGAATGGGTGATGCACAGAAGTCCATTTGCCATCATCAGTTTCTTCGAACATTGGGAAGTCAACTACCCAAAGCGGAGCCCATTCGCACGTCGAAAGATTCATGTCGTGACCGATCTTGACACGAAGCGCGCCCATTGCGTCATTCACAACTTTGGCTTTATCTGCACCGAAGAAGACGATGTCACCATTTTCAGCACCAACGCGTTTTAAGAGATCCAGCACGATTGGCTCGATGAATTTCACGATTGGCGATTGCAGGCCTTCGATACCTTTTTCAAGTTCGTTGACTTTGATGTAAGCCAGACCTTTGGCACCGTAGATACCCACGAATTTGGTGTATTCATCAATTGCACTACGTGGCAGTGAGCCAGCACCCGGAACGCGAAGTGCCACAATACGGCCTTTTGGATCTTTGGCAGGGCCAGCGAATACCTTGAACTCAACGTCTTGCATTAAATCTGCAACATCAATCAGTTTCAACGGAATACGCAGGTCCGGTTTGTCGGATGCATAGTCACGCATCGCATCGGCATAGGTCATACGCGGGAATTTTTCGAATTCAACGTTTAGAAGTTCTTTGAACATCTTCACCGTCAAACGTTCCATCAGATCCATGATGTCATCATCGCTCATGAACGATGTTTCAACGTCGATCTGGGTAAATTCTGGCTGACGGTCCGCACGTAAGTCTTCGTCACGGAAACATTTGGCGATTTGGTAATAACGGTCAATACCACCTACCATCAATAACTGTTTGAACAGCTGTGGTGATTGTGGCAGTGCGTAGAAGCTACCGTTAGACACACGACTTGGAACCAGGTAGTCACGTGCACCTTCAGGCGTTGCACGAGTCAAAATTGGAGTTTCAACGTCTAGGAAACCGTTGTCTTCGAAGTAGTTACGAATCAAGTTGGTCAGTTTAGAACGGAAACGTAAGCGCTCTAACATTTCTGGACGACGGATGTCCAGGAAGCGGTATTTCAGACGGATTTCTTCAGAAATATTGGTGTTTTCATCATTCAGTGGGAATGGCGGCGTTTCAGATTGAGCCAGCACTTCAATTTCTTTGCCCAATACTTCAATCTGGCCACTGACCATATTGGCATTTTCAGTACCCGCATAACGGCGGCGTACACGGCCTGTAATTTTTAATACGAATTCAGAACGAGCTTTATCTGCTGTGGCAAATGCTTCTGGGGTATCCGGGTCGATAACCACTTGTACCAGACCGTCACGGTCACGCATATCCAGGAAGATCACCCCACCGTGGTCACGGCGACGATGTACCCAACCACACAAGGTTACGGTTTGGTCGATTTGAGCTTCGGTTAAAGAACCGCAGTAATGAGTTCGCATCATAGCGTAAAAAATCCAACTATATGGGTTAATGACAGCGCATACGTAAACAGCGTACCGCTTGAAGTAAATGTTGGATTATGCCTCTTTGCAGGTTTTGTCACAAGAACTTCACTATGAAAAAACATAAACCACTGATTTTTTAAAGTTGAATCTTAGAAAAAAAAGCAGGATATGAAATAATAATGAATAATTTTTAGAATTTTGATCTGGGGTGGATGTGGAGTTGGTTTTAAGGAATAAGTCTTTCTATCTTATTCTATTGATATTTTGTGCGTTATTAATTCAAGCTGTATTCGATAAAGGGGCTGATGTTTACTACTATTCGGTTCTTATCCTTATCTTGGGGTTTCTTTCAACTAAGTATCAGAAAATTAAGATAGATTTACATATATTGGTTTTTTGTTTATCTGGTTTTATTTTTCTTACTTTAAGTTATTGGCTGTTGGGACGATTTGATGAAATTCCTGTTAGATTGATAGAAACCTATACAAAAATAGCAAATCAATATTTTTGGGTTATCCCTCTTCTTTTCCTTCCTTACCTTATTGTCTTTTTCAATCAAGGGGAAAAGTATATTTTTGAACCTTTAATTTTCTTTATCAGCTTTATATTTATTTATACTTTCTATAATAGTTTTATTTTAGATTTTAATAGAGGTTTATTAAGTCAATTTTTTAATCCTATTATTATTTTTGATATAACTTTTATATCATTAGCTTTTTTTGCTTTGTTTTATTCTTTTCTTAAGGAAGGGGTTGTTAGTTACTTTTATTTAGTTTTATGCTTGTTGTTAATTTTTGTTTTGATTTTGCATGGTACACGAGGAACTTGGATTGGATTACCGCTTGTATTAATTGCTTATACTTTGCATTTTTATAAATATAAGATAAAGAAAGTTATACTAATGCTTAGCTTAAGTCTCTCATTTATTTTAATAAATATAGTGTGGGATAACTCTCCTATCAAAAATAGATTACAGCAGTTTTCTGCGGATACGGTTCAATTGGCTGAGAATAATTATAAAACAAGTAGTGGTGTCAGAATTTTCCTATGGAAAGAGTCTTTAGAAATTTTTGAAAATAACCAAATTATTGGAGTTGGTGGCTATGGAATTGAGGCGCATAATTGTGAGCTAAAAGAAAGTGGTCAGCTACCGACATGCTTTCAACATATGCATAATATTTTTTTTCATGAATTGGCTGCACATGGCATCTTAGGGTTATTGGGTCTGGTGCTTATTTATGGATCAATTTTACTATTCTTTATTAAGAAATTCCTACGCTACTTTTCTAATTTTGAGTTAAGAGGATATGCTCTTTTAGGTATTATTTATGTGGTTTATTATCTGATTTGTGGTTTAACAGAGTATTACTTATTTTTTGTTCTACCTGTTTATATTCACTACTTTATTATTTTACTGATTGTTGGGTTTATCTTTAGAAAAGAAGCAATCTTGACGAAATAACTGTAAAGAATGGCCTAGATTTTAAAGTTAGGCCATTAATTTTTATCCAATGCTAAAAATAAAATACAACCTAGGGTTAAAGCTATGAGTGCACCCTGACTAAACTCATTAAAAGCCCGGCCCAGAAAATAATAACGATGGCTATACCAGAGTTCATCACTGAAATAGCGGGCATAATCCCAGACCGAATAAGCACCTAGCAAAATAGCCAGGCCAATCAGGATGGCTGCCGCTTGTTTGACCCGTCGGCTCACTGGCCAATGCTGACGATAGCGCTGATAATAACGCCAGCACATCCACAGCAAAAACGGCAGGGCCAGAAGCGAACTGCCAATCTGCAAGATAAAATGTAGTGGATAGGTCTGGGAGAACCAGGACACCGGCTGGCTTAAGACGTTATGAAAGGCAAAAGTGCGAAAGTCGACGTGAGTTAAACCATCCCAAATTAAATGGGTAGCATTGCCCAGCAATAGTCCCAGCACCATCGCAAGTAAAAAACCAAGGGCCGACTTGAACGAGTCCAGATTGAGCTCATGTTGTATGCCTAGCGCCCGATACAGCACCGGACGATAAATCAGATACCACGCCGCACAAAAAGCCAGACCCAGCCATAAATTTGGATGAACAATTGAACTCCATAAATGATTCAAGCCGCCCTGATCGGTGGTAAATAATCGGCTTAAATCGGGCAGCATACAGCCAATGGCAAGGGCTGCAACGGGAAGACGATGGCCTGTCAGCTGGGCAATGGGTGGTGCTAAAACCGCATGAGATAAGGTAAAGGGCATACAGGCGTAGACAATAAAAACAGAAAAATCCGCGAGGCCCTATAGCTTAACCAAGCAAAGATGAATTTTATGTTTTTTATTGCAAAACAGTTGAAATGTTATATTATAACATTATTCAAATTTGTTACTCTGAGCCTGAGTCATGTCCTTCCATAAGAATTTAATAACACTGTCTATTTTTGCTGTTGTGGCCCCTGCGGTTTTTGCAGATGAGGCGAATCTATTCAATGCACAGCAACTTGAAACCATCCAGCTAAAAGCCCATCCTCTGGTTCAGACTGCAGCGGACTTTGCGGTAGCAGATCAGGTGGTGGAACAGAAAGTATTGGCTGAACGCCCAACAACCATTGGTGATGCACTGGCTGATGAACTAGGTGTATATTCAAATCAGTACGGCACAGGTTCAAGCCGTCCTGTGATTCGTGGTCAAGATGGTCCGCGTGTCAAAGTCTTACAACACGCATCTGAAACTGCCGATGTATCGACTTTATCTCCAGACCATACGGTTACGGTAGATCCAATTCTAGCAAAACAGGTTGAAGTGATTCGTGGTCCATCGACTTTACTTTATGGTGCCGGTACTGTCGGTGGTTTGGTCAATGTAACCGATCAGAAAATTCCAACCCAAATGCCAGCAGATGGCTTAGAGGGCACCGTCGGCGTGCGATATAACTCGGGTAGCGATGAGAAGCTGGCCAGTGCGGGGGTAACAGCAGCAATTGGTGACAACTTTGCCTTACGTGTAGAAGGCTCCAAACGTAAAGCAAATAACTATATTACGCCGGATTACTGGGTAGAACATCATAATGATGAAGCTGGCCATGAAGATCATGATCATGGACATGATGCTGAAGAAGAACATGAAACACATTTTGATAAAGCCCGTCGTGTAGACAATACCTTTGCAGAAGGGCAAACCGTGAATATTGGCGGCTCATGGATTCATGACCGTGGTTTTGTCGGGGTGTCTTATAGCAACCGTCAGGACAAATACGGTTTACCAGGGCATAGTCATGAATATCATGACTGCCATCCTCATGGTAATGAAATTCATTGCGGCGGACATGGCGTTTCAGCTCCAGATGAGGGTGGGGGCGAACATGCTCATGGTGGTCCATGGGTCGATCTGGAATCACACCGTTATGACGTCCGTGCTGAGCTGGACCAGCCATTTTCCGGCTTTGACAAGTTACGTGCCCATGCCAGCTATACCGATTATGAACATGACGAGCTGGAAGAAAATGAAGTCATCAGTAACTTTAAAAATAAAGGTTATGATGCCCGTTTAGAATTGGTACATAAACCAGTCGCCGGTTGGGAAGGGGTCTTTGGTACCCAATATAGTCAACAAAATATTGATTTATCCGGTGAGATGGTTCCACATGATGATCATTTTCATGAATCAGTCTTAATGCCAGATACTAAAATGGAAAAATATAGCCTGTTTGGTTTAGAACATAAGCAGTTTGGTGATGTGCATGTGGAATTGGGTGCACGTGTAGAACATCAAAAAATTGATGTAGATTCAACTCAAAAAGACTATTCAGATACCGGTGTGTCAGGTTCAGCAGCAGCCAATTGGGAATTTGCTCCAAACTATAAGCTTTCTGTGGTTGGCTCACATCAGCAACGTTTACCACTGGCACAAGAGTTATATGCGGACGGTATTCACTTTGCCACCAATACCTATGAGCGTGGAAATGAGGATTTGGATGTTGAAAAGTCAAATAACCTTGAGTTAGGTCTGCATTATGAAGGTGAGAAACTCGACTATCATGTGCATGTTTATCACAACTGGTTTGATAACTATATTTATGGCTCAACAACCGACAGCGAAGGAACATTCCGTCTAGTTGATTATAAACAAGACAAAGCCCGTTTCTACGGTACAGAAGCGCAGTTAGGCTATGCCATTAACGATGCTTATAAAGTCAGCCTGTTTGGTGACTATGTGCGTGGCAAAATTGATGGTGAAAACGCACCGCGTGTACCAGCAGGCCGTTTAGGTACCAAAGTAGAAGCTGATTTTGCTGACGGCTGGTCAGGTCTGGCAGAGTACTATCATGTCTTTAAACAGGACCAGATTGCCAGCTATGAACAGGAAACCCAAGGCTATAACATGGTCAATGTCGGTCTGGCTTATGCAGGTGCCATGGCGAATAACCAGGACTACCGCGTGTTCTTTAAAGCCAATAACCTGCTGGATGATCAGGTTTATTCACACACCTCATTCCTGTCCAATATTCCGCAAGTGGGCCGTAATTTTACCGTTGGTTTAGAATATAACTTCTAAGCAGAACTTAAATTTATTGCCAAAATCAAGAGGATGTCACGGAAATCCTCTTGAAAAAAGCCTGAAGAAAACCTAGCCTGAGTTGATTGGGTTAGGTTTTTTCTTATGCGTATCTTTCAACGAATTCACAATAAACTGAACTGGTCACCACGGCGTTATCTGGGCGTGATGATGGGCCTGCTGGCGTTAAGCTATTTATCCTCGGCACTGTATCATACCTATAAGCCCTTACCGGATGGTTTGAATTATGCGGGACCGCTACGTCATGCCGAAGTCAAATTTCTGGCCGATCAGACCTATCTGGATGCACAGGGCCAGCAGCATTATGATCATCAGATTTTTAATGAAATGCTGCGCCTGATTGATGAAGCACAAAGTTTAATTGTGCTGGATATGTTCCTGTTTAATCCGCAAACCGGGGCATCACAGGCCCAGCATCAACCGCTCAGCCAGCAATTGACTGATGCACTGATTCAAAAACGCCGTACCCAGCCGGATATTGAAATCAAGCTGATTACCGATCCGATTAACTCGGTTTATGGCGGCCTTGCGCCAGAGCATTATCGGCAACTGCGCCAGGCCGGAATTGATGTGATCGAAACCAATTTAACTCCGCTACGCGCTTCCAATCCGATGTGGTCCGGATTCTGGTACATCTGCTGTCAGGGCATCCGCAATAATCCGGAGGCTGGCTGGCTGGCCAATCCGTTTGGCGAGGGCAAAATCACCCTGCGCAGTTATTCCGAGCTGCTGAATTTTAAGGCCAACCACCGTAAAACCATTGTGGTTGATACCCCGGACGGCTGGGAAGCTCTGGTCACCTCAATGAATCCGCATGATGCCAGTTCCCATCATTCTAATGTGGCGCTGGTGGTCAAAGGCAACACCGCGGTAGATATTCTGAAAACCGAGCAGTCGGTGGCGCTCATGTCCGGCAGCAATATTCCCGGAGTGATTGTCGGTGAGTTTCAGGCCGCTGCTACTGAACCGCAGGTGCAGGTGCTGACTGAAAAAGCCATTTATGATGCGACTTTAAACCTGATTAATAGCGCCAAAGCCAATGAACAGGTCGATCTGGTGATGTTCTATCTGTCCGAGCGCCAGATTGTCAAAAGCCTGCTTGCAGCCCATGAGCGTGGGGTGAAATTGCGGGTGTTGCTGGATGCTAATAAAGATGCGTTTGGTCTGGAAAAGAATGGCGTACCGAACCGGCCAGTGGCAGCAGAATTACATCAGGCCGGCATTCCACTGCGCTGGTGTAATACCCAAGGCGAGCAATGTCATAGCAAAATGCTGATCAAGCGCAATGCCCAGCAACAGGAGATGATTTTAGGTTCGGCCAATTTCACCGCACGGAATTTAAAAAATTATAATCTGGAAACCAATTTACGCGTGTTAGGCCCGGCTCAAGCTCAGGTGTTTCAAGATGCTCAGCAGTATTTTGATACCGCCTGGTCAAACTTAAATGGCCGTCAGATGAGTGTGGATTATGCCCAGTATGCCGATGAATCGACGCTGAAATATGGACTGTATCGTTTGATGGAATGGAGTGGCTGGTCGACGTTCTAACCTCCCTCATTCCAAGCTTCTGTTTGGGAGCCGTGGCTTCTGCTTATAAGAGAGCTGGAAGAATGAGTTTTCTTCCATCCTGTAAAGAGAGGGTTGGAGAGATGTAGTGGTTTAATAAAGTTGGACACCAAATTAGGTGATAATAGATTCACCAATGAGGTGCTTATGAAACCAAGACGTACATTTACTCCAGAGTTTAAAGTTGAAGCTGCTAGCCTTGTACTCGATC
>NZ_VOXS01000025.1:0-19907 GCF_013420655.1 Acinetobacter sp. Q186-3
ATCTTTTAAAGACGGTATTCCATTTACCAAAATGAGCAGGTAGATCACGCCATGGACTGCCTGTACGGGCAATCCATAGGACTGCTTCTAAAAATAATCGATTATCTTTTCCACTACGACCTCGATCGGTCACTTTACCTAGGCAAAAAGGTTCCATTTTTGCCCATTGGGCATCAGTAAGTATGTATCTATCCATAGTACTATTATAAATTAATCAGTAGCCTTTGTTAATTCTCAACAAGCCCTAGCACGATTAGGCCTTGCCCTCCCACTTCCATGATTCTTTTTCCGGCATGACAAACTATTTGTATCAACAGCAAAACTGGCAATCACAGCTCAGTGATTTAATTACCGATCCTCAGGAGTTGCTGAATCTTCTGCAACTGTCGCCTGAACAGTTACTCTCCGGCGCAATTCTGGCATCTGAACAGTTTAAATTACGTGTGCCGCGTGCATTCGTCGGAAAAATGAAAGTCGCCGATCCCTTTGATCCGCTGCTGTTACAGGTCTTGCCACATCATCTGGAACTGGAAGATCATCCTGAATTTGTCACCGATCCCTTAGGTGAAGAACAGGCCAATCAGCAACCGGGTGTCCTGCACAAATATAAGTCGCGTTTTTTACTGACCCTGACCGGGGCTTGTGCGGTACATTGCCGCTACTGTTTCCGCCGCCATTTTCCCTATCAGGACAACCTGCCTAAAAATGAAGATTGGCTAAACATCAAACAATATATTGAGTCTCAGCCCGACATTAATGAAGTGATTTTAAGTGGCGGTGATCCATTAACGTTAACCAATCGACGTTTACAGAGCTGGATTGAACGTCTGGAATCGCTGCCGCAGATTAAATTTTTGAGAATTCATTCACGCGTTCCGATTGTAATCCCCAACCGTGTCGATGAAGCGCTGATTTCCATATTAAAAAACAGTAGGCTACGGATTATTCTGGTGGTACACTCAAATCATGCATCAGAATTGGATGACTTCACTTGCCGTACATTAAATACACTGGTGAAACATCAAATTACCGTCCTGAATCAGGCAGTTTTACTTCGTGGGGTGAATGATTCTGCTCAGGTTCTGGTCGATTTAAGTTATCGCCTGTTCGATGCTGGGGTGATGCCGTATTACTTGCATGTATTAGATAAAGTGAAAGGTGCACATCATTTCGATCTGATGCCACAGGACATCGATCTTATTTATAAAGAGGTTTTAGCGAACTTGCCGGGTTATCTGGTTCCTAAACTCGTTAGGGAAATTGCGGGCGAAAAGAATAAAACACCGCTTTTTGGGGTTTCAACTGCTTGAATTTGAGTTAAATAACAACGATGACTATGAATCATTCAGATATTTTTCAGGTTGCCACTGAGCTGAAATTGGAACAGCTCAGTTTTTGCCAGAATTCTGTCAAAAGTATTCAGGAGTGGGCAGCTGACTTATCCATTTTACAGCTTGGGGACTCGTCAAAAGCCTTGTTCAAAGCCTTACTGGAAATTTCTGAACTCAAATGTCAGGAAACCTTGCGCTTTGACCTGATTCAGGCCATTCACCCGACGCTGGAAAATGTCCTGACCAGCCTGGAAAAACACTTTTTTAACCAGGGTCTGATTAGCAGCGACCGCAATGAGCATATTATCGAGCTGGCGCTGTTGTTACGTAGTCATTTTGCCAAAGTCTATATTGAAATCGCGCGCCGCAGTCACCGCCAGCTGGCCCAGCAGAAGTTTTCCATTTTTGCCTTTAACCTGAAAAAGAACCTGCAGACTGCGCGGACTGTGGCCACCTATTATGCGCTGCAACAACTGACCTTATTGCTGTATCAGCAACAGATGCTATATAGCTCGCCATTTTCCGGGCAATGGCTCACTGCACATCAACTGTTTAACTGCGCGCTGCAGCACAATTTTCATCAGAACAATATTAACCATCTGCAAGGCACCCAGCATCAGCTGCAAAATATCAGTCAGGCCTATGTGCAATTAATCCTGCTGGATATTTTCAATACCCATCAGATTCGTCCAGCCGAAATTCAGGGGCTGTATCTCTGCAGTTTTGACTGGGTCAAGCTGATTCAGATTTTGCCCAAAGAAACCACCCTGTCACGCTATATTGTCGATACCAATAAAGACTATCCGCCAATTTATAACTCGCATCAATCGGGTGATTTTGAGCCGGGTATTTTTATTTCGACACAAGCGCTGCTGGATCATATTAGTGAAAATCAGGGCCGCAAGGCCGAACATTTCTCCCGCAATGAAAAGCTGTTTTTAACTCCAGCCCTGCATTTTCATATTCATACCCTGCTCACCCATAATCCTGAGCGTCGCCATGAACGTTATGAATATTCGGCCCGGGTCAAAATCTGCTTTGGCTTAAGCGTGGCACACTTCTATTTGTCTAAAGGCAAGAATTTTCAGGAAACCCTGCAACTGGGTGAAAATTACCAGTTCCAGAGTGAAAGCCAGTTCATCAACCAGATGCACAGTCATACCACTGCCGACATCAGCAAAATCCAGAGTCTGGACCGTGAAGCCAAACAGATTTACGGCGCGGAAGTGCTGGATATCAGTGTGAATGGTTACCGGATTAAATGGGAAGGTGAAACGCCAAAAAACCTTAAAACCGGTGAATTTATTCTGGTGCAGGAAAATCCGCAAAGTCCGTGGCGTGGCGGTGTGATTCGCTGGATTAAACAGTCGACTGACAAAACCCTGGAACTGGGCCTTGAAGTTTTGGCGCAGGACATTATTCCATGTGCCGTCTATGTGAAATCTGACCGGCATAGCGGGCATTATCATCCTGCCCTGCTCATGCAGAGCTCACAGCTAAATGAAGTCAGCACTCATCTTATTTTACCGGGGATTCAATTATTAAGAGACAAGCAGACCGTACAGCTGCGTTTAGGGGATGAAGACATTAAAGTCTTTTTAATTAAACCGTTACTCATTACTCAAAGCTTTATGCGTTTTGACTTTGAACTGTTAAATGACCAGCAGCAAGCCACAGTCGATGCCTTTATTCACAAGCAGATGAATGACGTTAAGAATCAAGATTTATGGGAAGCATTAAAGTGAGAAATCCATTATTATCTAAAAAGCTCAAACGTACCGAAACACGTTTACTCATAATCGATGACAACCAAATACGTTTTAATCAAATTTGTGAGCAACTCACTGCAAATGAGCACCGTGTTCAAGCTTATCTTCTAGATGACATAAAAAATTTTGAAAAACAATTACATTTAACTTGGGATTTGGTGATTTTTGGTCGTGCTTATGACATGAAAATCGATCAGGCCCTTACTTTAATTCGTGCATCACAGCAACCGAATCTTCCGCTACTGTTGCTCAAACCAGACGATTACGATGCCACACAATATACTAGTTATGTGCGCAAAGGCATCTATGACATTATCAATTTAGATTATCCTGAACGCTTCTATTTTGGCTTAATTCGGGCATTGTCTTTCAGTCGCTTACAACAGTCACAAGAACAACTTATGACTGAACTTGATAATGCGCAATCACAAGCACAGGCGCTAGTCGAAGACAGTAGCAAAGCTGTGGCAATTATTCAGGAAGGAATTCATGCACAAGCCAATGCTGAATATTTACAGCTATTTGGTTTAAAAAGTGAAGATGACATTATTGGCTTGCCATTATTAGATTTATTGCAACCCCAAGATATTACAGATTTTAAATTCCGCTTTAAGAAAGTCAGTCAAGGACAGTTTGAACACGGCCATTTTGATATTCATAGCCAAAACCCGCTTCTGGCACAACAAAACCCACTCAAAATTGAATTTATTGCAGCAGCTGACGACGCCATACAAATCACCATAGATATTGCAAATACTGCGCATAATAAAGCCCCTACTCAAACCACCTCAGACAAAGCGACAGTAAAGCCTAGCGCCTACCAATTGGTGAATCGTACTTTAGCCAAACAGCCTTCTAGTGATAATGCTTTAGTGGTGTTTTCGTTGGCGAACTGCCCAGATTCAATTTTCCAATCCGACTGGCAAACCACAAAAAATTACTTTGCCAATATTAAAAACTTTTTAAAAGAACAGACCAATGTACCTTTATTTAATGTGAGTAATGGTTTAGTCGTTGGTTTGTTCCAAGCAGAATCGCCTACAATTTTAGAATCAAAACTGATTGGCTTAAACTCACTCACGAAACCCCAATTACTCACGGTAGATCAACACAGCTATCCGCTTAATTTGCGTATTGGTTATGTGCCGCTCACTCAAGATATTCAAAATGAAAGCAATTTTGAACAACTGATTAGCCAAGGTTTTGCCAACGCATTACCAAAACCACAAGAACAACATAACTCAGGTTTAGCCTTAGACTTATCATTCGGTGAATCTAATTTAAATGTAATTGAACCTGCCGTTGCTGTACCACAATCCTACAGTGAATCAGCAATTATTGCTGCTATACGTCAAAGCCTAGATCGAGGTGAAATTCATCTGAAATATCAACAACTTTACGACAAGCAAGATACTAACTTATATACCTACGAAGTAACCAGCGGCTTTATTTTCAATAACGAATGGCAACCACTGACTGGCTTAATTGACTTGGCAGAAGACCCAGAATTAGCCATTAAACTGGATCGCTGGATTCTGGTCGAAGCCTGCAAACAGCTACACAACTTCATTACCCAATATCCGGAAGCCAAGCTGATTGTTAACCTGAACAAGCATGTGCTGTTACAAGACCGCGCGTTCCCGGAATTTGTGTCCAAACTGATTACCATTGTGGGCAGTCAGCAGGCTTATCCGTTAATTCTGCAATTCTCTGAAGAAGATGTGAGCCAGAACCTGATGGATGCCCAAAAGCAGATGCATTTGCTGCATCAGCACGGTGCGGAGATTTCTATCCGTGAATTTGGCCAGTCGATGTATAGCGAATCCATTCTTAAACAGCTGGATGTGCAATATGTGACCCTGCATCCATCGCTGACCAGCAAACTGATGCAAGATAGTGCCACTCAGGAGCTACAGGAACAGATTCAGCAGTTTAGCGAAATCAAGCCGGTGGAAGTGGTGCTACATGAACTAAATGATATGAACCTGTTTGCCAACGCCTGGAATGTAGATGCCCGTTATATTCAGGGTGATTACTTCCAGAAGAAACTGGATCATCTCATTGATGTACAAGACCAATAAGGTCTTGTACTTTTCGCCTGAAGTGCAGGCACAAAAAAACGGGCAAATGCCCGTTTTTTTCATTCTGGGTATTAACCACGTTTGATAGAACGTGACATACCAGCAAAACGTTGTTTGAACTTGTCGATACGACCGCCAGTGTCAACGTTCTTTTGCTTACCAGTGTAGAATGGGTGGCAAGCTGAACATACGTCTAGGTAAAGAGTGTCTTTACCAACAGCTGAACGAGTTTCGATCACGTTACCACATGAACAAGTAGCAACTAATTTTTCATATTTTGGGTGAATATCGGCGCGCATCGTCGATTACTCCATAAGATTAAAGAAGGTTTTGCTGTCGTCGCAATTGATCACTCTCAAGACTGAGGAAAAAAGCTGTTTATTCAAGATAAACCGCAGACCAACACCACAACAGACCATTCTTTTGGCCCACCGAGACGGATACCGTCAGAGCTAAGCACAACAAGTTGGGGCATATTATACGTGAATCTATGCCAATATGCGAATTATTCTTTGTCCTCAATTTCAGGCTGCTTCGACCAGTAATTGGCAATAATGCCGCAGACCATCAGCTGGATTTGATGGAAAATCATGATTGGCAGCACAATCATGCCCAAAGGCTGGCCAATAAACAGAATCTGCGCCATCGGTACACCACTGGCTAGGGTTTTTTTAGAGCCGCAGAAGAAAATCGCGATCTGGTCTTCACGTTTAAAGCCCAGCCATTTTGGGATGTACAGCGCCAACAGCATGATGATGGTCAGCAGCACCGAACAGGCTACAGTTAGAATCAGTAACGTTGTGCCACTGACTTCATTCCACAGTCCGGCCACCACGGCGCCACTAAAGGCACCATAAACCACCATCAAAATCGTACCCTGATCAAAGCCTTTAACCAGACTTGGGAACTTGACCAAAAATGGATAGACCCACGGCCGCAGCAATTGCCCCAGAATAAAAGGCACCAATAACAATAAGGTAATCTGAATAATGGATGAGGTCGGGTCATAGTCGTGCTGCGACTGGCCAAAAATAAACAGGCTGACCAGAACCGGAGTAATGAACATGCCGGCAATATTGGAAAAAGACGCACTGCAGACTGCACTGGCGACATTGCCGCGTGCAACCGAGGTAAAGGCAATAGAAGACTGCACCGTAGAAGGCAGGAAGCACATAAACAGAAAGCCCCAGTACAGCTCCTGCCCCAGCAATGGCAATAATACGGGTTTGGCCATGAGACCTAAGACGGGAAATAACAAGAAGGTAAACGCAAACACCAGCGTATGCAGTTGCCAGTGCATGATGCCTTGTACCACCGCCTCTCTGGACAATTTTGCCCCATGTAAAAAAAACAGCACTGCAATAGCCGCCGTGGTAATAACGCCAAAGACTTCAGCCACCTGCCCAGAGACTGGCACGATACTGGCCAGTATCACCATCACAATTAACAATATGGTAAAGCGATCCAATGCAAGTAGTTTTAGCATGTCTACATCCTGTGATTTTATTTTTGCATCGACATAAAAAAGCCCAGTCAGCGGGTTTTACCTCACGGTAAAGTTCCATCTTACTGGGCTGGAACAATAAAGCTAGTCTGCTGGCTTAATGTTCACTATTTTGTGGCGCTATACTACTGCGCCAACTTAGTTATTGCGGGCATTGCCATCCTGCTGGATCAGTTCGATTTTATAACCGTCCGGATCTTCCACAAAGGCAATTACGGTCACGCCGCCTTTCATTGGACCCGCTTCACGCACCACATTGCCGCCGCGCGCCTTGATTTCTTCACAGGCTTTGTAAGCATCTTCCACTGCAATGGCAATATGACCATAGCCATTGCCCAGCTCATAGCTGTCTGTATCCCAGTTATGGGTCAGTTCCAGCACGGTATGGTTGTCTTCATCACCATAGCCGACAAATGCCAGGGTAAAGCGGCCTTCTTCGTAGTCACGTTTACGGAGTAAAGTCATGCCAAGTACTTCAGTATAGAACTGCAATGACCGTTCTAAATTGCCTACACGTAACATGGTATGCAGCATGCGCATATTATTCGTCCTTTTGTTGAATTTGAGCGTGTTCATGAGCACGCAATAATTTTGCCACCCACACCACCAGAATCAGAATCGGAATTCCAAGCAGCGTGGTCATGAGGAAGAAACTCGGATAACCGATATTATTGACTATGGTACCTGAATATCCACCTAAAATTTTAGGAGTGAGGGTCATTAGCGAACTAAAGATCGCATATTGTACAGCGGTAAACGACACACTGGTTAAGCTGGACAGGAAGGCAATAAATGCCGCACCGGCCAGACCGGAGGCCAGGTTATCAATAATAATTGCCAGATAGAGCCATAAACTGCTATACGGTTTAATCACCTTACCGCGAACTTCTACCGCTGCATCAGCGTTGATATCCACCGGTGTCAGGGCCTGAATATCAATATCCAACACCGGATGCTGCGGTGCCAGCTGATAACCGCGGCTGGCACTGAGTGTACTGCCATCCAGCAATCGGGCCTGCACCTGAATCGTGCTATTTTGCGCTGTCTGTAACTGCTGGCCTTCAATCACACCACTAAACAGACCGCCCTCTTCCAGCTTGGCCGGATATTCCTTGCCATCCAGAACCAGACTCAGCGGCTGTTCTTGCTGTAGCTGTGCAGCATCAAGACCACTCAACTGACCACGAATCACCAGACTTTGCTCGGCTTCCTGTGCAGAAATCCGGTCATCCGAGGTAATCGGTAATAACTGGATTTGGGCTGTGCCGGTCTGCTGCAAATACGGCATGCTTAATTGCGCCTGATCGGACTGATTGGCGTATTGTGCCTGTACCTGAATCTGATTAGCCTGAGCCAGCACGTTGCTCGGTACCTGTACGCTCCAGTAACCGGCTTCATCGGCCTGTACCTTATATTGCTGCGCCCCGACATTCACCTGCACATCACTCAGGCTTTGCCCGGATTTGACCAGTCCAATAAAAATCAGGTTGGTCGAGCTGGCCAGCACTGCGCCCAGAAACATCAGTTTCATGATATTCATTTTTTGGGCCAGCAAACCGCCCAGGAAGCCACCCACCAACGAGAAAATCACCCCGTAGACTTTGACTGCTTCAGCAATCTGTTCTTTGCTGAAGTTCAGGTCCTGATAAAACACATTGGAAATGACCCCTGCAATAATATCCGAAACCCGATAAAACCCGATCAGCAGCAGTAACACCAAAGCCAGCTTTAAACCATAGCGCTTAAAGAAATCCGCGACCGGATGCACCCAGGTTTCAAAAGCCATCTGTTTATTGACTGCACCCAGTTTGACCAGCACAGTTCCGACCAGTAAAGCCACCGCACCCGAGCCAATAAAGCGAATCGCCTCCAGCGTAAACAGCAGGAAGGAATCCTGAATACTGAGCTGGTTTTTCAGCGCATCCAGCGCCTGACCGGAATAGATATAACTCAGCACAAAACTGATCACGGCAACAAAAAACACCACCACCAGTCGATAATAATCGCTGCGTTTATATTCTTTACGGACACGCTCCACCACCGGCTCACGAATCACCAGCGTGGTACACATCCCGATCAGCATCACCGCCGCCATCACCAGATAGGTGTATTTCCAGGCCTCATAAATATAGTTGCCTTTAGCCGTGCCCAGATACGCCGCCAGAAATAAAGCGCCCGCACCAGCTACAATCATCCCGATACGATAACCGGCGTTATAGGTCGAAGCCAATACAGTTTGCATCTGGGTTTCAGCCAGCTCAATACGATAGGCATCAATCACAATATCTTGCGTGGCCGCAGCAAAACCGAGCAGCACCGCACCCACCGCCATCTGGTAGAGATGCGTCTGCCCTAAGGCCGGATCTGAAAAGGCCATAATACAGATGGCGCATATAATCAGGACCTGGGCAATTAAAAGCCAGGCCCGGCGCCGGCCCAGTTTTTGGGTTAAATATGGCACTGGTAACTCATCAATTAATGGTGCCCAGACAAACTTAAATGAATAACCCAGCGCCGCCCAGCTAAAGAAAGTTACGGCATTACGGCTAATGCCGGCTTCACCTAACCATAACGATAAACTGGAAAAAATAAGAAGAATGGGAATACCGGCCGAGAAGCCAAGAAACAGCATGATCAGCGCACGCCGATCTAAAAATGCGGTAAAGGCAGATTTCCATCCTGTAGATTGTGTTGTCATTACATTATTTTTGTCAAAAAACTGAATGTTGCTATTCAATCGTTTAATGGATTTGGTTTCAACCTGATTTATGCAAACGCCCTGTGATTTTCTGGAGAAATGCAGCGGCCTGGCTTGAAATTTTCTATTAAACCTGTATACCTTAAATCTCTATTGCAATAATTTCGTTTTGGATTTCACAGTGACGCAAAGACACGAGCACATGACCTCTTCTTTATCTGCTTCAATTACCGAACAACAAACATTAGTTTTACAACCAGAACAAACTCTTACCTCAGCCTTCGAACAAGCCGAAATTCAAACGACACTTAATAACACCCGCTTAAGCCCGGAACAGCTGACCCATATTCCGGATCTGGAAAAAATTCCGGCCTCCACCAAACGGATTAAGCCTTTAAATAATTTTCTGGGTCAGGATCGTGCCCGCGCTTCAGTAGAAGCCGGCATTGCATTGCCTTATTCCGGCTATAACATTTTTGCGGTCGGTACGGCAGGACTGGGCAAACGCACCATGATCCGGCGTTTACTGCAGCAACATGCCAAAACCATGGCCACGCCAAATGACTGGGTGTATGTCAATAATTTTAAAAACCCGCGCCAGCCCATTGCCCTGCGACTGCCGGCCGGTCAGGCACCAAAATTCCAGACCCAGCTGCATCAGAGCTGGCAGACCATTTTAAAACAGCTGGAACGCCGTTTTAGCGCCGAAACCTATCACAACCGCATTGAACAGATTCGCCAGCAAACCGGTGATGAACAGCAACAGGCCCTCATTGAACTGACCAAAGAAGGTGAAACCCTGGATTTAAAACTGGTCTCGCGCAATGACGAGCACTGCTTTATTCCGGTGCAGTTTAAAGATGACCAGCTGCAGGAAATGACCCAGGAAGATGTCAATGCCTTAAGCAGCAAAGAGCGCGCCGAAATTGCCGCCAATATGCGCTATATGGATAAAAAACTGGAACGTCTGGGTCTGCATCTGGGTGATCTAGAAGATGATGCACGAGATCGGGTTCAGGTCCTGAATCGTGACATTGCCAAACAGGTGGTGATGCCGCGGATTGATTTATTACTGAATAAATTTTCAGAGGTTCAAGGGCTTGAAGACTATCTGAAATACTATGCCGAAGACATTATCAACAATGTTGAAATGGTGCTGGAACAGGAAGAAGATGACTTCACTCCGGCGGTGTTTAGCCGGGTGCCAGCGCGTTATCAGGCCAATATTGTTGTCACGCATAAACCGAACTCGGGTGCACCGGTAATCTTTGAAGATTTCCCGACCCATTACAACCTGCTCGGTCATGTGGAACAGATGACCCAGAACGGCACCATCACCACTGACTTCACCTTAATCCGTTCCGGTGCCTTACATCGTGCCAATGGCGGTTTTTTAATTCTGGAAGCCGAACAGTTACTGGAACAGCCTTATGCCTGGCAAGGGCTGAAACGTGCCTTGAAATCGGGCCAGCTAAAACTGTCCTCACTGGAACATATGCTGACTTTAACCGGCAGTATTTCGATTGAACCGGAATCAATTCCCCTGACCTTAAAGGTCATTCTACTGGCCGAGCCGGAAATCTATTATGAAATTCTGGAAGTCGAACCGGAGCTGGGCAGCGTCTTTAAAATCCGTGCCGACTTCACCGATACATTACAACGTAATGACACCAATGAGCAGGCTTATATGCAGCTGATAGCTGATTATGTTCAGGCCGATAAACTACTGCCCTTTGACCGCTCTGCCCTGGCCGCGCTGTTAACCGACTCGAGTCGTCTGGCCGAGGACCAAAGCTCGCTGTCCTTACATGCCCTGACGCTGGGTGATCTGATTCGGGAATCACATCATCATGCGGTACAAGCCGACAAAAAGATGGTGTCAGAAGAACATATCAACATGGCGCTGGATCATCGTAAATATCGCTTAGGCTATTTGCGTGAACTGTACTGGCAGGACCTGTCGCGCGGCACCCAGCTGATTGAAACCAAGGGTCATCGTCTGGGTCAGATCAATGCCCTGTCCGTGATTCATTATGCCGATGTCGAGTTTGGCCTGCCTTCGCGCCTGACGGCATCGGTCTATCAGGGCGGCGGCGATATTCTGGATATTGAACGCAGTGTTGAATTGGGCGGCTCGCTGCATGCCAAAGGCGTGCTGTTAATGTCCAGCTTCCTGAAAGCCCATTTTGGCCGCGAACAGATTCTGCACTTCTCTGCCGCACTGGCCTTTGAACAGAGCTATGGTCAGGTCGATGGTGATAGCGCCACCGTTGCGGAACTGTCTGCCCTGATTTCAGCAATCAGCCAGTTACCAATTGATCAGTCCTGGGCCATTACCGGTTCCATGAACCAGCTGGGTCAGGTGCAACCTGTTGGCGGCGTCAATGCCAAAATTGAAGGCTTCTATGATGCCTGTAAATTACAAGGTTTAACCGGCAAGCAAGGCGTGATTATTCCGCGTCAAAACATGCAGCATCTCATGCTGCGTAAAGATGTGATTGAAGCGGTGCAAAAAGGCGAATTCCATATTCATGCCATTGATGTGATTGATCAGGCGCTAGAAATTCTGATGGCGCGTCCGGTCGGTAAACTGGACAAAAAAGGCCGTTATAGCAAAGGCTCGATTTATGACATGGTGATGGCGCAGCTTGAATACTGGCAAGCCATTGAAGATGGCGCAGAAATTGAAGAGGAAGAGCCAAAGAAAAAGAAAAAAGCCAAGAAAGAAAAAAAGGCCAAGAAAAAAGATCAGCCTGCTGAAGCAGCAATTGAGGCTATTCCGGTAGAAGATGCCCGTAACCAGACTGGCTCATAATGGCCGGTCTAAAAAAGCAAAAAAGCGCCGAAAGGCGCTTTTTTATACGACTGAATTAAGCTTCAGGCGCTGGGCTGTACTGTTCAACCAAAGGCTGTAACTCACCTTTTTGGAACATATCCAGCATAATATCGCTACCGCCAATTAACTCGCCATTGATCCACAATTGCGGGAAAGTTGGCCAGTTGGCAATTTTCGGCAAAGTTGCACGAATATCCTGGTTTTCAAGAATATTCACATAGGCAAATGGACGACCAATTTGACTGAGCGCTTCTACTGCACGAGCTGAGAAACCACATTGTGGGAATTGCGGTGTGCCTTTCATGTAAAGAAGAACTGCATGTTTAGCAATTTGGTCACGAATTAACGCTTCGGTATCGCGTGCTTGTTCAGTCATTGATAAATCCTCAACTAATCTGTCTCGCATTATACCCAAAACAGAGAAAAACAGTACGTCTAAAATAATAAATCCATTTTTATTTACAATTACCCTTTAAATCTGACCAAGTTTTTGCTTATATAAGTTTTTCTTTCCACCTAACAGTAAAGAGTTAGTCATGAACAATATTACCCTCGCTCCGGTACAAACTGATCAACCTTCACATTTGATGCCAGTCTTTGGTCGTCAACCGATCAGCTTTGTCCGAGGACGAGGTGCATATCTTTATACCGAAGATGGTACAGAGTATTTAGATGCCTTAACTGGGATCGCCGTTTGCGGTTTGGGTCATGCTCATCCAGTGATTGCTGAAGCAATTGCGGAACAAGCTGCAACCCTGATTCATACCAGCAACCTTTTTGAAGTGCCTTGGCAAACTGCTGCTGCACAGAAACTGGCTGAAGTCGCTGGCATGGAAGAAGTTTTCTTCTCCAACAGTGGTGCAGAATCGAACGAAGGCGCTATCAAAATTGCGCGTAAATTCGGTCATATGCAAGGTATTGCGTCACCAAAAATTATTGTAGCTGACAAATCTTTCCATGGCCGTACGCTGGCAACCCTATCTGCAACGGGTAACAAAAAAGTTCAACAAGGCTTTGGTCCATTGGTTGAAGGTTTTATTCGTGTACCGTTTGGTGATATTGAAGCCATTGAAGAAGCTGCAATTAACCATCCGGATATCGTGGCTATTCTGGTTGAACCGATTCAGGGTGAAGGTGGTGTCAACACTGCACCGCAAGGCTTTAGCTACCTAGAAGAAATCCGTCAGATCTGTAATCAGCACAACTGGTTAATGATGCTGGATGAAGTACAAACAGGTAATGGCCGTACCGGTAAATATTTTGCTTATCAGCACACCAATATTGTGCCGGATGTACTGACCACAGCTAAAGGTCTGGGCAATGGCTTCCCGATTGGTGCCGTGATGACTCAAGGTCGTGGTGTCGGTGTTTTGACTGCGGGTAACCACGGTTCGACTTATAGCGGTACTGCCCTGGGGTCACGTGTGGTCTACACCGTGATTGATATTATCCAGAAAGAAAATCTGGTCGAGAATGCCGCAAAAATGGGTAGCTATATTGTTGAGCAGCTACGCAACCAGCTGGCTGACCAAAATGTCAGCGTGCGTGGTTTTGGCCTGATGATCGGGATTGAATTACCTAAAGCCTGCGCAGAACTGGTGGATATTGCCCGTGATGAATACAAACTGATTGTCAATGTGACCGCCGGCTCCGTGGTGCGTTTACTGCCAACCTTGAACATTAGCCAGGAACAGGCCGATCAGCTGGTTGAACGTCTGGTGAAAATGATCAAAACGTTCCTGGCTTAAGCCGCGTGTTGATCTCAACAGATCTCTATCTGCATAAAAAAGCCGCATGATGCGGCTTTTTTAATTTCTGAATTGTTATATTTTATGAGGCTTCCTGGTAAATTCTGCCGCCAGGTAACTGACAAAAATACTGTTTTAAAGCATCCAGACAACGATGCACTTTCATTGGCTGCTGCTCACGTTTTGGCGTAATCGCATACAATGTAAAGGTCGGCAATTTCCATTCAGGTAATACTTCGACCAAAGAACCGTTAATTAAATCTTTTTGTACATCTAGATATAAAAGTCTCGCGATTCCGTGCCCTTGTAAACATAATGATTTGGCAATCAGAACATTATTTGTGGTGAGGCGAGAGCTCATGTCCAGTCCGACCACTTCACCCGTACTGGCGTGATGAAATGAAAAACTGGCATAATTTTTCATCAAATTTACTGGAATCAGGTCATGATTTTTTAAATCTTCAGGACGTGACACCGGTGTGGTCTGGTTCAGATAACTTGGTGATGCCACCAGAACCTGCTCAACGCGCGCCAGTGGCACTACATTCAGCTGACTATCTTCAATTTTTGAACTCATGCGCAAAGCAATATCTATCCGACCTTCAATCAGGTCAATAAACTGATTGTCCGCTTCGACATGTATGGCTAGGCCACGATGGGCTGACATCCAGTGCGACAATGCCGGAATGACATGATTCGCACCCAGTTCCGGGGTGGTTGCGATACGCAAATCACCTACCAGGTCATCGCGTAATTCATTAATGCGTATTTTACCACGCTCCGCAGCGGCGAGCATTTCCTGACAGCTGTGGAAAAAAGCTTGTCCAGCTTCAGTCAAACTCAGTTTTCGGGTGGAACGGTGTAACAGCGTTACTTCCATTTCATTTTCCAAAGAACGAATTTGCTGACTTACAGCACTTGTGGTGATACCGAGTTCACGCGCAGCGCCACTAAACGAGCTTTTTTCAACAACACAAGCAAATACACCCATTGCTCGAAGTTGATCTAACATAAATTTCCCTCTGAACTTATGAGATGCTCCTACCTTTGATAAAAGCAACTCATTGTATTATACGGTGAAATTTACGTTTTGCACTTAAAAAAATTAATTTATTGGTAAAACATTAGTCGGGTTGATCGGCTTGCCATCAAGGCGGACCTGGAATTCCAGCATGGTGCGGGTGGTGCCCGATGAGCCCATTTCGGCAATTTTCTGCCCTGCTGCTACATTTTGTCCACTATTCACGTTAAGTTTACTGTTGTGTGCATAAGCGGTGATATAGCCATTAATATGCTTAATTAACACCAGGTTACCGTATTCTTTCAGGCCATCTGCGGCATACACCACCTGCCCGTCTGCAGCTGCAAAGACCGGATCACCCACATTGCCGCCATAACGAATCCCTTTCACATTCGACGCTAAATTGAAGTTTTCAATTACTGCACCATTGGATGGTTTCACCCAGCGTAAAGAACCTACGGTAGAACTCACTGTCGGCGCCGGAGTAGTGGTTCGTGGTGTGGTTGTGGTCGTCGTGGTCACCGGTGCGGTCGGTGCTGGCGTAGTTTTTGGAATAGCAATGGTCTGACGCTGGATTGGTGCTGGCTGCGTTACCGGACGCGTTGTGGTGGTACGCGGCGCACTGCCACTTTTCAGACGAATTGACTGGCCCACATAAATCCGGTACGGCGCGGCAATATCGTTCATTTCCGCAATACTGAGATAACTTAAACCATAACGTGCTGCAATGCCGCTTAAAGTATCACCTGAGCGTACGGTATAGAAATTTGGCGCAGCCGCATAACGTGCAGAATTATGTACTTGAGGTTTAGACGCACAGCCACTGATGATGAGCGTAGAAATAACGGCTGTAGATACAAATAAAGTTTTCAACAATGTTGTCGGTGCTGCAAATAAACGACCGTGTGACACCAAAGGCATTAATCTTCCTCTCTACATCTTAAATGTAATTATTGAACTGCGCTAAGATTAACAAAAAAGCACCGAAAAAGAGTTTCAGACGGTACTTTTTCACAAAGTTATAACATTCTTTACAGGGCTGGACTCAAGCTGTCATGCAGATGCCCCAGAATATCGTAATTGGTCGCATCCATCTGAATTGGGGTGATGCTGACATAGCCATTGGCCACAGCAAAGAAATCCGACTGGATTTCACCCACATCTTTACGCGGGTCTGCAACGGCTTCTCCGGCCAGTCCAATCCAGTACACCTGACGACCGCGCGGATCGACATGGCTGGTAATCGGTTTAGATTGACTACGACGGCCCTGATAGGTAATTTTTGCGCCTTTTAATTCCGCCACATCTGGAATATTAATATTCAAAATGTGGCGTGGCGGCAAGGTTGGCAAGCCGTTGGCAATAAAATCATGCACCCACTGCGCGGCAACTGCATAATCGGCCGGATGCTGATAAGCTCGGACATTAGGGCCAGCCAGTGATACAGCTATGGCCGGCTGCGTCATTAAACGCCCTTCAAAAGCAGCACCAACGGTACCTGAATACAGTACATCATCACCCAGATTGGCGCCGCTGTTAATCCCGCTCACCACCAGATCAAATTCAAAATCAAACAGGCCATTCATAGATAAATAGACACAGTCTGCCGGAGTGCCATTCACCGCCCAGATATCTTCAGCAATCGGAATTGGACGTAAAGGACGATCTAAGGTCAAGGCACTGGAAAACCCGCTACGCTCACTTTCTGGCGCGACAATTACCACACGGCCCAAAGGTTTTAATGCGTGTGCAAGCGCCTGGATCCCTGGCGCAAAAACGCCATCATCATTGGCAATTAAGATATTCACAAATTTACTCTTCAAATTAAATAAATGACCGGTCAGCACATTTCATTGAAATATAATGAGAAGTATATATATTTAGTGTCGAACTTCCATCAATAAAAAGTGTGTATAACATGATTCGTCGCTTATCTGTACGTCGTTTACTGGGGCTTGGTTTTGCGGTAATTCTCTCTCAAGCGGTCAATGCTGAAGGCTTGACGGTAGAAGAAGCCAATACCATTGTAAAAGAAGACATTGCTGCCGCTCAGGTGATGGCTGAGGTTTGTCCGGCCATTATTGGCAAAAACGCCAAACTGGATAACAATATTCAGGCCTTAATTGAAACTTACCTGGCAGACTTAAAAGGTCAGACTTTAAGCTACAGCGCACTACAGGCCGATGCTGAATATAAGAATATTCTGATTGAAGCACGTGATGCCGCCAAAGAAACCACGGCAGATGAACAGAAAACTGTTTGTCAGGATGCTGCTACAATCGAACTGTAAGTTTGCGCTGACGCACCATCTTTATATCAAGAGTAATCAGCATAGGTTGATTGCTCTTTTTTATTGCATTTCTGATTTGGATTTTTAATTTTGAGTGTGTGTCAGCCTGCTCAGATACACTTCTTTTCTTTTCATTCTGTCAAAAATCATTAAGCTTATGGGCATGTGGTATTTTTAAGTTTCAGGTCTATTTTTTTATGTACATTTCCCAATTAAAAACGAAATCTTTGCAACTTCTGGCTGGTATCGCCATTACTTTGGGTTTGGGGCAAACCGCACTGGCACAGAATGAAAATATTGAAGTCACGCCACTTCAAAAAGTCACCCAGCAGGAACTGGCAGCCATTTATGTATTATCTGAAGTGTGCCCAGCGTTAATTCAGGACAAAGACCAGGCCAAATTTAACCAGGGCTATGCCAAACTGGCCAAAGAATATATGCCGGCAGAAAAAGATCCGGTTGCCGCTTTACAAGCCCTAAGCAAGCAAAAAAGTTTTAAACCGATGCTGGTTGAAGCACAGGCCGATGCCAAAAAAGCTGGAAGCCAGAAAAATAAAGCCATTTGCCAGGAATTGACCGCGTACAGCAAATAAAACTATTTGGTTACAATACTTTTTCCAATAAGCCGATTTCTCCCATAGAAGTCGGCTTTGCTTTATCCTAAAATGCTAGCCTCTTTTGTGCATATATCAAGTATTGGAACACCTAGAATGACTCGAAAAAGCGCCCTTGCTGCCTTACTCCTCCTACCAAGCTTTTCTTATGCAGCAACTGTTTTATCCAATCCGCCAGAACTCAACAATAAATCTTATGTTTTAATGGATTATGAAACAGGGCAAATTCTTGCATCGAAAAATGAAAATGAAAAACTTGCCCCGGCCTCAATGACCAAAATGATGACCAGTTTCATCATTGAACAAAAACTATTGAAGGGCGAGCTCACGGAAGATGAAAAAGTTCGTATGAACGAATCTGCATGGTGTCGTGGTAGTAGCACAGAATCATGTATGTATGTTCCGCTGAATGGCACTGCAACTGTACTTGAAATGCTGCGTGGAATTATTGTTCAGTCGGGTAATGATGCTTCTAAAGCCATGGCGGAACACATTGCCGGTAATGAAGGCACCTTCGCGCACATGATGAACGAAGAAGCTAAAAAAATTGGCATGACCAACACCCAGTTTATTAACTCGACTGGTATGCCAGCAGACGGCCATTATTCAACTGCCAAAGATATGGCAACCTTGGCCCAGCACATCATTAAAGATAGTTCTAAATACTATCCAATTTATTCAGAAAAAGAATTTACCTTTAATGGCATCCGTCAAGGCAACCGTAATGCCCTGCTCTATACAGACCCAAGTGTTGATGGTTTAAAAACCGGTCATACCAATGAAGCCGGCTACTGTTTAACGACTTCTGCAAAACGTGGCCCAACGCGTCTGATTTCTGTGATTTTTGGTGCGCCAACCATGCAGGAACGTGCGACACAAACACGTGAATTGCTGGCTTGGGGTTATGCCAACTTTGAAACCAAAAATGTACAGCCTGCAAATCAGGTCCTGGCCAAATCTAAAGTCTGGTTTGGTCAGTCGGATGAAGTACAAATTGGTCTGGCTGAAAACTTTAATGTGACCATGCCTAAAGGCAAAGCCAATGAAATTAAAACGCAATTGGTGGTTCAGCCGAAATTGACTGCGCCGCTACAAAAAGGCCAAGTCATTGGTAAATATGTCGCAAGCTTAGATGGTAAAGTAATTGCTGAAAAACCACTGGTGGCTTTAAACGCGGTTGAAGAAGCTGGTTTCTTCTCACGCCTCATTGACCATATCAAGCAGTTCTTTAGCAACCTGTTCTAAGTTTAAGGCACAACTTTAGACTTAAGTGAAGGCACTCATTCAGCGAATGGGTGCTTTTTCTTTTATACTATTGTCTTGATCATTCCACTTTTACGAGCAGATCACCATGAGCCAGAACATTCGTCCTTATTTAGATACCCATCCACAGATTGATGATTCCTGTTATATCGACCCGATGGGTGTGGTCATTGGTGATGTGGTATTAGGCGAAAATGTCTCGGTTTGGCCGTTTGCCGTAATTCGCGGGGATGTTAATTCTATTCGTATTGGCAACAACTCGAATGTACAGGATCATGCCATGCTGCATGTCAGCCATAAAAATGCCGATAAACCGGATGGCTCACCGCTAATTATTGGTGAAGATGTTACCATTGGCCATCATGTGACCTTGCATGGCTGCACAATTGGTAACCGTGTTTTGGTGGGTATTGGCACGATTATTTTGGATGACGTTGTTGTTGAAGATGATGTGATGATTGGCGCGGGTTCTCTGGTACCACCACGCAAGCGTTTAGAAAGTGGTTATTTATATGTTGGCAGTCCGGTACAAAAAGTACGCCCGCTGACTGATAAAGAAAAAGCCTTTTTGCCCTATTCAGCGCAGAATTATGTGAAGGTTTCGGGGGATTATAAGTAAAATTGGTGTTATTCCAAAGTAGAAATGTCCTACCTAATAACCAAATAGAAATGTCCTATATGGACATTTCCAAGTCAAGCACAGGATTTAGATTTCGTTCTTGAATTGCTGTTTTCTGTGCACGTCTGCTTGG
>NZ_VOXS01000026.1:0-18011 GCF_013420655.1 Acinetobacter sp. Q186-3
ATCGCCGAAGCTTGGTAGAAACCAAGATGCATTGCATCAAATTATTGGGAGATAAACTCAGTGCACGGAGTTTTCAAAGCCAGGTGAATGAGATTCATGCACGTGTGGCAGTATTAAATAAATTTATAGAATTAGGCCGAGCTCATACCCAAGTTGTCACTTAAATTTAAACAACTTAGGAAAGCTCTATCTTTAAAATCTTTATGCAACAAAGCCTACCAGACGACAAAAGAATCACTCGCCAGCCGGCACCAACTGGCTTATTATAAAACGATACGTATCGTTTCGTTTTGGGCTAGGTATGGAAACTGAAAAATCATCACGGCGGCAGCAATGTATTTTAAATGCTGTGGTCGAGGCACTGGCAGAGTATGACTATAGCCATCTGACCATTGAGGATATTGCCACGCGGGCCGGTGTGGGGAAATCGACCATCTACCGCTGGTGGAAACATAAATCCGAACTGGTGTTCGATGCCTTTAAGCTGCAAACCGCCTCGATTTTTGAACTCGACTTTAGCCAGTCTTTGCAGTTTAACCTGACCCAGCAATTGTTTAAGCTGAGTCAGGCGCTGAATCATCAGGTTGGCCGGGCGGTACTGGTGGTGATGGCCGAGCAGCGTGAAACTGCCGCGGCGTTTTTTCGTGAATATTTGCTGCCACGGCGTGAACAGATGCGCAAACTGATTCAGCTGGCGATTCAGCGTGGTGAAATTGTGGCGCAGTATCCGTTTGAACTGATGCTCGACACGCTATATGCACCGATTCATTACCAGATTATTTTCTTTAACCGGATGCCCGATGCCGACTATATTCAGCAGCTGATTGAGATGGTGCTGGGACCAGTCCGGGTTCAGCCGCTTATTGATGCGCAGGAGCGCTAAGTCTATGTCTGCTCAAAGTTCTGCTGCATTATGGAATCGTGCATTTATTCTGTGTCTTTTCAATAACCTGTTTCTGTTTGTTTATTATTTTGCCCTGCTAGCCGTATTACCAATTTATATCATGAATGATCTGGGCGGCACGGTCAAAGAAGCCGGTTTGGCTCTGACCCTGTTTCTGGTGTCCTCGATTGCCATCCGGCCGTTTTCCGGTTTAATCGTGGAAAAGCTGGGCAAGCAACTGTCTTTTCGTGGTTCTGAGCTGTGCTTTGTGCTGTTTGCCTTTTGCTATATCTGGATTGACAGCATGTGGAGCCTGCTGCTGGTGCGTTTTTTACATGGCATCTGGTTCAGTATTTTAACCACGGTGGCGGTGCCGGTGGCCAGTGACTTTATTCCAGAAGCGCGTAAAGGCGAGGGCATTGGTTATTTTGTGATGTCGACCAATTTGGGCGTGGTTTTTGGGCCTTTAATTGCCTTAACCACCATCCAGTTCACCAGTTTTCGGGTGTTGTTTGCCGTGCTGGCAGTGATTATGGCGATGGGTTTTCTGTTCTGCCTTAGCCTGAAATTACAGGATGATCGGGTCAAACCGGCCAATCCGCCCGATCCATCTGCCATGAAACCCCGGCTGAGCCTGCATGATATTGTCGAAACCCGGGTCATTCCGGTAGGGCTGGTGGCGATGCTGACTGCCTTGGCCTATTCCAGTGTGATCAGTTTTATTACCGCCTATAGTGAAGCCAAGCAGTTATTGGCCTATACCAGTCTGTTCTTTGTGGTCTTTGCTGTGTCCATGATTGTGGTGCGGCCGTGGGTCGGCAAGCGTTATGATCGTAAAGGTCCAAGTGCGGTGATGTATCCGTCCTTTGTGTGTTTTGCCATGGGACTGGTGATTGTCAGCTTTTTATCTAATCCGTGGATTTTATGGCTGTCGGCGGTGTTTATTGGTATTGGCTACGGCACCTTGTTTCCGTGTCTGCAAACCGTGGCCATTCAAACGGTCAATAAACAGCGCATGGGTCATGCGATTTCAACGTTCTTTACCCTGTTTGATCTGGGGCTGGCACTCGGTTCCGTGCTGATGGGCATCCTGATTGCCTGGATGGGCTTCCAGCTGACCTATTTACTCTGCGCCGTGCTGGTGCTGTTGACCTTGCTGCTTTACAAAGCCATGGTCACACCAACCTTGCGTCAGGCTCCCTAAGAGGCTTCAACATGGAATTAAGACATTTACGTTATTTTGTTGCGGTGGCAGAAGAGCTGAACTTTACCCGGGCCGCAGCCAGAATGTATACCGTGCAGCCATCTTTAAGCCAGCAAATTAAAGATCTGGAACAGGAGGTCGGGGTGCAGTTATTGCTGCGTTCCAACCGTAAAGTAGAACTGACTCCAGAAGGCGAGGCCTTTTTAAAGCAGGCGCGTTTGTGTCTGGACTATGCCGACAAAGCTATTCAGGAGGCGCGTCAGGTGGCACAGGCACAGAAAGCACAGTTGAATATCGGCTTTGTGCCGGTGGCCGAAATGAAAGTGTTTCCTTATATCATGCCGAATATTCGTGCCCAGTTTCCCGATTTAAAAATCCATTTTCATAGCCTGCCGGATGCCGAGCAGTTTAAGGCCTTAAGTCGGGCGGAAATTGATATTGCTTTTACCCGCTATCCAGATGAATCGGGAGCGTTTGAGTCAATCCGGATTTTTGATGAACCACTGACCCTGATTGTGCCGAAAGATTCTCCGGCGGCCAGCTTAAAACATATCAGCATCAAAAGTTTTCAGCAGCAGGATTTTGTGATTAGTGATGAGCACGCTTCACCGCAGCTGTACAAAATTATTCAGGACTTTTTAAAGCAGTCCAGGCTGGAGATTCATGTGGTGCAGCATTCCACCAATATCCTGATGAACGTTAATCTGGTCGGGATGGGTGTCGGCTGGAGTCTGGTGCCGGCTTATGTGATTCCGCTACTTGGCGATAAAATTGTGGTGAAAAATACATTAGAGCCACTGCCGATGATTGGCCTCTATGCCAGCTATCGCAAACAACATCGCAGCGAAGCGATTGAGCTGATTTTAAAAGTGTTAAAAGCACAGTTTTATATGGATTTTGGCTAAAGCAAACGTGTTACGCCCAACTACATATCGGCGCAGCCGGTTTTTTAAAATTGGTGAAGCCGTTAAAGATGGACACAAATCAACAGCGTTTCTCGCCGGACAGCAGGCTTAAAATATAAGCATTGATGCACTGTCGAGGAACTCCACATGCAACTGTATACGCATCCTCAATCACGTGGTCAGACCCTAATGCCGCTATTACAGGAGCTGCAGATTCAGGATCAGATCGAGATTATTCAGGTCAGTTGGGAAGATCTGCAACAGCCAGAGTATCGGGCCATGAATCCTTTGGGCAAAGTGCCGCTACTGGTCGATGGCCCGGTTTTTATTAGTGAAACCCCGGCAATTTTTGCCTATCTGGCTGATCATTTCTTTGAACAAGGTTTGGCCCCGGCCCTGGATGATCCGCAGCGCGGCGCCTATTTCAAATGGCTATTTTTCTGTCATGGCCCATTAACCGAATGGATTGACTTGAGCAATTTCCAGATCAGTCAGGCCCAGCTCGAACAGCATAAACGCGGTTTAGGGATGGGATTGCCGGAAGATCTGATGGCGTTTTTAAAACAGGGACTGCAGCAGGCCAACCCCTATTTGCTCGGTGAGCGTATGAGTGCCGCAGATTTGTATCTGGCGTACTGGCTGGCCTATGCCATTGCTCTGAAGGCCATTCCTTATCTGGAAGAATTCCGGCCGTATCTGCAATGGATGGCGCAGCGGCCATCCTTAAGTCAGGTGATCTGGTTTCAGCAGCTGGATCAGCATTGAAACAGCGGCATGAACATGAGCGCGAATAGCAAAAAACCACGCCTGAGCGTGGTTTTTTGAAGGGTTCATCTTATTGGGCATGCAGTTTCTGGAACAGTTGCTGACTGGTACTTTCCAGGGTTTGCGGAATTGCCAGCGCCGCAACGAAACGGTCAGGGCGTAAAATTACCACCGAGCCTGTGGTTTTGCCAAACCAGCTGCGAATTTCTGTGCCCAGATCACCAATGGTGATGACATCTGCAGAGTGTTTCGGCTGTGGATGTTTGAGCTGCACCGCAGGAATCACCTGAATAAATTTCACCCCCAGTTTCTGCCATTGCTGCATGCTGCTGTCAGACAGTCCCCATTTTGGATCAACGCCCCAAGCGATAATCGCAAAGTCATTGCCCAGTACGTCATCCAGCAGCACCGTTTCACCTGAGGCCAGTTGTACCTGCGGCTGAATAAACATTTTACCGACCGGCGAGTATTTATCGGTTTGTGGCAACAGGGCGCCATCCTGATATTTCGGCATCGGCTTAAAGCGCATTTCCAGTAAATACTGTTTGATTGGCTTGATGTAGTTCAGCACATAAGAAATGCCATCACGGACAATACCGTGCCATTGTTTTGGCGGCGCCAGCACATGCCCGGCCATCACCGATAAATCAATCATGGCTTTGGCATGGTCTTTACGTTCAATCTGGTATGAATCGAGCAGCTCGGCAGCGGCTTTGCCCTGAATCACCAGCGCCATTTTCCAGGCCAGGTTAAAGGCATCACGCATGCCGCTGTTATAGCCCTGACCCTGCCACACCGGCATAATATGTGCTGCATCGCCGGCCAGTAAAATCCGGTCAACACGGAATTTTTCGGCAATACGCGCATTGTGGGTATAGACGCGCTGGCGAATGACCTCGATGCCATCGGTGGTTGGCAGTACTTTAGACAGTAACTTGGCGATATTTTCCGGTTTGCTCAGTTCTTCCTGGGTTTCGCCCGGCATCACCATAAACTCGAAACGGCGGATGCCATGTGGCAGGGCGGCGGACACATAAGGACGCACCGGGTCACAGCACAGATAAATATGCGGCGTGGCCAGTGGGTCATTATCAATATCAATCACAATCCACTGGTTCGGAGCTGTTTTACCATCAAAGGCAATATTCAGACGACGGCGTACCAGAGAATTGCCGCCATCGCAGGCAATCAGATATTGTGCCTGAATCACTTCCTGCTGACCCTCACGGGTATGCAGTTTGAACGTCACGCCGTTGGCATCCTGAATAAATTCGGTCAGTTCCCGGGAAAAAAGCACTTGGGTCTGTTCATATTGGGTCAAGCCGTTTAACAGCACCTGATCGACCTGCGGCTGGATAAAGGCATTACGGCGCGAGAAACCAAATTCGCGGGTCAGCGGTTGAATATCGGCGAAGCAGCGGCCTTTTGGGGTAAGAAAGCGCATGGCATGATTGGGCGTGGTATGCGGCAAGACCTGATCGACCAGACCTAAAGACTGAATAGTCCGCAACGATTCATCATCAATCCCGATGGCGCGTGGGTAATCAATCAGGCGATCCAGCTGTTCCACCACCATCACCTGAATACCTTGTTTGCTTAAATAGTTGGCGATGGTTAAGCCGACCGGACCGGCACCCAAAATTGCCACTTCAGTTGTATAGTTTGTTGTGTTCATCGCGAGGTCCATCCATCACGTCAGATTAACGCCCATTAACGGTGAAAGGCTGGGATTCAACAAGTTATGCCATAGTGGAAACAGAGGTCGACTGTAGAGGATAGTAAATAAGATGATTTTTATAATTTGTTGATTAGATGAATATTTATAATAAAAATACAATCATTCAGGATGATGTTACGATCATTTATTTCTATAGTAAAAAGACCATTTCCATAAAAAAGTGAAACCGCATCAAAGCGGTTTCACCTTCACACAATGGTATTTAATACGGTGCTGCCATCAAAAATAGCAACGCACAGTATGGTAACTATTAACGTGCAGTTTTTTCTTTGTCATCGCTTGATGCAGCTTCAGACGCAGGCTGATCTGCTGCACCGGCATTGGCCGCTGCTGCTGGTTGTTCCTGGGTGCTGACAATCACTTTGTCTTCAGTTTGAGTATTGGCTGGTGCTGCCGGTGCAGCAAAAGTGGTTGCGGTAGCAGCCGCAAACGTGGTCGCAAGTAAAATTTGAGTTAATTTCATTTTGGGCATCCTTTAATATTCATTTTAGAGTTGACCTCGTATGCACATCACCTGCATCGAGGACAGGCTTCATGCTATGCCGCAGTGGGAGATTGAGCAATCGAAGCAACAAAGCAAAAAATCTGCTTAACATTGGCTCTACATGAATGAAGAAAATGTAGCAATTGGGTAAGAATTTACCGTTTTTTGCATCTAAAATCGGCGAACTTACAGAGGAGATAGCTCGAACTATCCCCATGCCGGGATAAATAAAATTACATTGCCGCCGATATTGCAGCGTTACGGAGAAAAACTGCAGGCAGATAAATGTAATTAAATTTTTCTAAAAGATAGCAAAGGTAGGCGCATTTTCTGGCTCAAGCTGAAAAAATCTCAGCCAGAAAGCCGCAGTGCTGGCTTGAACCACATGGCAATCTTGCATAGCATGCAAACGTTGCCCAGCCAAAGAGTAGACCTGTGAAACTGATTGCACCGACACGCGCCGTTCCGACCCATATTATTTCCGGTTTTCTGGGAGCCGGGAAAACCACGCTGTTACAGCAATTGCTGCGTCAAAAGCCGGAGCAGGAAGTCTGGGCGGTGCTGATGAACGAATTTGGCCAGATCGGCATCGACCAGCAGATTTTGCCGCAAAGTGAAGGTTTTGAAATTAAGGAACTGCTCGGTGGCTGTTTATGTTGCAGCAGCCAGTTACCAATGCAGATTGCCTTGTCACGCTTGCTAGATGAAGCCAAGCCCGACCGGCTGTTTATTGAACCTACCGGATTGGGCCATCCGCTGCAATTACTGGAACAGCTGACCGAACCGCACTGGCACAGCCATCTGGATATGCGCGCCTTGGTCACGGTGGTGGATGGTTCACGTTTGCACGATGCCGACTGGACCCAGCAAAACCTGTATACCGACCAGTTAAAAGCCGCCCAGATTATTGTGATTTCACATCCGGATCAGATGCAGCCGGCAGATGAACAGGGCCTGGAAAAATTAAAACAGGAATATCAGGCCTATGCACCGCGCTGGCTAGCTGCTGAAAACGGTCAGCTGCCATTGGCTGAAATTGATCTGGCCCATGTCGGCATCCAGCGTAAAATCCAGCCTTTATTGCAGCTGCAACGCACACTGCCGGCACAGGCAGAGCTGCCGGAAATTAAACAGTTGCCCTATCATTATGTGGAAACGGCGCAGGGGTATTCGGTGGCCGGCTGGAAATTTTCCCGGCGCTGGCAATTTGACTTTTATGCATTGCTGGATCTGCTCTGTGAACAGCAGGACTGGTTGCGGATTAAAGCAATTTTTCACACCAATCAGGGCTGGAAAACCTTTAATTTCAATCCGCAGCAATTTAACTATCAGTCATCGCCCGAAAATACCGATAACCGGATCGAGCTGATTTATCGTAACGCCCGGGACTGGAGCGCGTTTGAGGAACAGCTGCTGGCCTGTCGCATTGACAATACTGCCTAGAATCTGTTCAGCACGGGGCAGCAAAATCCGATATGCTAGGCGCCAAATTTGAGGATCACGTGTATGGCGCTTAAAGCAACAATTTATAAAGCAGATTTAAATATTGCCAATATGGATGTGCATCAATATGGTGACTATCAGCTCACCATGGCCTTGCATCCGTCTGAAACCATCGAGCGCCTGATGGTGCGTATTCTGGCATTTGCCCGCTATGCCGATGAGGCACTGGAATTCACCAAAGACCTGTTTGAAACCGATGAGCCGGCGCTGTGGCAAAAAGATCTCACAGGTCAGCTAATAAACTGGATTGAAGTCGGCTGCCCGGATGAAGACAAGGTCAAAAAAGCCAGCGCCCGTTGCCAGCAGGTGGCGGTGGTGGCCTATGGCAGCAATGTCGATGACTGGTATAAACGCTCCAGCAAGCTGAAAACCCTGAAAAATGTTCAGGTCTGGAAACTGTCTACCGCCACCACCGAAGCAATTCAGCAACTGTGTGAACGTACCATGCAGCTACAGTTAAATGTGATGGATGGCGAATGGACCTTAATTGGCGATCAGGCCCAGGCTGTGATTGAATGGGAACAGTTGCAGTAACCCATCCGGTTGCTGCTGTGGTGTCAGGTCAATAAACGGCTGCAATTTAGCGGCCTAAATTATGCAGCTGTCATCAATTCCTTTTATACTCATGCACAATTGATTTGGTTGAAGAGAGCAGACGCATGTCAAAAGAATTAGAAATTATTGATTTAAAAGTGGGTGAGGGCAAAGAAGCGGTCAAAGGCGCTTTAATTACCACTCACTATACCGGCTGGCTGGAAGATGGTACCAAGTTCGACTCTTCCATTGACCGCGGTAACTATTTTGAAACCGTGATTGGTACCGGCCGTGTGATTAAAGGTTGGGATCAGGGCATTCTCGGGATGAAAGTTGGCGGTAAGCGCAAGCTGATCGTGCCATCCCATTTGGCATATGGCGAACGTAAAATTGGCAATATTATTCCGGCCAATTCCAACCTGATTTTTGAAATTGAATTATTTGACGTGAAAACCCGCGACGAATAAGCCTTTCACATCCCCTGACCGGAGAACAGGATGTCTCTGGTCGGCTTGTGCAAAAATAGTGCAAAAAGTAATTTGAAAACCCTTCAATACACAGTACATTAAAATTATTCCTTTCCAATGTCTGCAGGGATTATCATTTTATTGGAACAGCGCGCGTACTTTCGGATTCCTCTCCTGTTGATGGCCTGGCTGTGTCTGTGTGCACTCAGCCTTGCTCCGGCGCGAGAACATTATGATTCCCCACCAGACTCCTATTATCAGCAGCAGCTGATTACGACCCTGCAGTTTAGTGAACGCTCCAGCACCAATTTGGATGGCTCGTGGCTGTTTTACAATCAGCAGTTTATTCAACAGCCCAGTGCAGTACTGACTGCAGAACGGGTGCATTTACCGGCTTCTTTTCAGCAACTGACTGGCCAAATGGAAGGCTATGGCACATTTATTGGGCATTTTCAGTTGCCAAAAGAGTTTGTCGGTCGCCGCATTGCGATCTGGATGCCTAGCCAGCAGGGTGCCTACCGGGTGTATTTAAATGGTGAGCCGCTGGCACGCGTGGGGGAAGCCGGTCCTGATGCTGCCCGCCATGAAAACGGCAATAGTCATCGGCTTGCCTATTTTATTGCCGACAGTGAATATTTTACCCTGGCGATTCAGGCCTCCAGTTTCCAGAACTTCAGGGGCGGGCTGGAACATTCAATAAAAATTGGACTCAGCCGTACCATAAACTACCAATACCAGCGCCTGATGATGAGCGTGGCCATGATCAGCGGTGGGGTGCTCGGGATTGGACTGTTTACCCTGGTCTTTTCCTTTTTCCGTGGGGTGATGCCGCCGAATGCACAAAGTGTGTTTGTATTTGGCATTTTTATTGTGTTTCTGGCGCTGCATAACCTGTTTGCAGCCCCGTATGCCTATACCGCCTTTACCGACATCAACTGGATTTGGGGATTGCGGCTGCAATATCTGTTCAGCTTTCTGGCCATTTTATTTTTCTTGAGCTATATGTTCCTGTTTAACCAGCGTTATTTACATCGCTGGGTATATTGTGCTGCGCTGCTGCTTATTGCCATTAATCTGGTCGCTGCATTGTGGGCACCGCCGATGGTGCTGGAACAGCTGGCGTTATGGAGTTCTTTATTCAGCCTGCTGGTGCTGATCAATTTTAACTACGGTTTTGCCGAAACTTTGCGGCAGAAACTGAGCTATTCCAAATTAACCGTATGTGCGGTAGTGCTGCTGTTTGGCAGCTTTATTCATGATCTGCTGCTGGCCTTAAACCTGATTGAATCAATTCCTTTATCGTTTATTTCTACCAGTCTGTATGCCTTGCTGATTATGCTGCAGCAGGCACGTAACTATGCGCGTGATACTGCCTATATTGAAAAACTGAATAACCGTTTGCTGAGCCTGAATAATTCGCTGGATGTTAAAGTCAAGGAACGTACCGCCCAGTTAAGCCAGTTAAATGCCAAGCTGGAATTGCAGGTAAAAATTGATGCGCTGACTGGCGCCTATAACCGCCGTGCCTTGAATGATGAAATCCTGCTACGTTTTGAGCAGACCTGTCAGCAGCCTGAACATACCCTGGCGTTTGTGATGCTGGATGTCGATTATTTTAAAAAATATAACGATCATTATGGCCACTTAAAAGGAGATCAGGTTTTGCAGCAGCTGGTGCTGATCTTAAATCGTGCCTTGCCTGAAAATGCCTATGTGGCACGTTATGGCGGTGAAGAATTTGCCTTGATACTGCACAATGTCCCAATTGCCTTATTAGAGCCGATGATGGCACAGGTATTACAGGCGGTTCGTGCCGAGCAAATGCAGCACATTGCCCGTCAGGATACGAAAGACTATGTTACGGTCAGTATGGGCGTGGCCTGGATGACCGGCAAGCAGCCCTATGCCAGTGTACTGGAATTTATGAAAGCAGCCGATCAGCAGCTGTATCTGGCCAAAGAAGCCGGCCGGGATCAGTGCAGAATTGCCGGGCACTAAGCCAGAGAGAAAAATCTTTAGTCCAGATATTTGACCAAAGGAATATGTAAAACAGGCTCAATTGCCTGCGGCTGAATCTGAAAGCCATATTTTTGATAAAAGGGCAGCGCCGTGCGGGTGCTGGCCAGCACAATCCGTTTCATCTGGCGTTGCTGATAATAATGCAGCACTTCATTGAGCAGCAGCTTGCCAATGCCACGCTGCTGGACATCGGGCGCGACATAATTCATTAATACTTCACCCTGATCGCTGGCCAGAATAAAACCGACCACCTGATGCTGAAGCTCATACACCCAGCAGTTGTTATAGTGCATCAGTAACAGCAGATTTTCCTGATTTTTATTTTCGAGCAGGCGTTGAATCTTGATTTCACGATGTTGATGATCGAGGCTACAGGATCGGATACTGTCGTGCAAAACGCGAATAAGGCTCGGGACATCTTGAATTCGAGCGGATCTAATCATTGTGTTGGTAAAGGCATAAACAAGCACCTATTTGAATGTAAATAAACCTTCAATAAAATGACAATCTTGTTGTGATTTACGCAGTTTTTTAGGCGTTGTGAGAATTTTTTATTGGGGGATTGATACTGTTTTGTGTCAAAATGAATAAAAAGACAGCAGTTTGGCAGCGCAGATGCGATGGGGTCATCTTGATGAGCGCATGGAATCATCCTCATCGTCAGGCATGATCCATCTGTAAGAGTGCTGAGATAAGAGACACGAGACCAAACGTTGGGAAATGAGAACCGAACCATTGAGGTAAGCGGGCTTATGGCAAAAATACTGGCAATCCTCCTGATTTTTCTGGCCTTTTATGCGCTGTGGAAAGTCATGATTAAAATCAGAATTAACCGTGCCTTTCAGAAACATCAGGCCGCCTATTGCAATATGGTACAAGGCCCGATTAGCCAGAAATGCCCGCGACCGGTCGAAGAGGTGATTGAGGAAGTCGCTGCCTATGAACAGCAGCTGTTTGATGATGTAGCGGGCATCTTTATGCAGGACGCATTAGTTGTACAGCATAAAGAGGATGGCCCAATGCTGCAGGAACAGGTGTTGCGTAAAATGCCGGCCAAAACCCAGACCCGGATTGCAGATACCGATCTGGGCGAATGGGCCATTTACTGGACCTTCTATGAGCAGTCGCTGGAATACTATGTGAGCCAGTACGGTATTTTTATCACCCATGTGGATCGGGAGGGCCGTGAAACCCAGCAGCGCCTGTCTTTACCGTCCTGATTACTTTGAAATGCTCACTTCGGTGTTTGCATCGGATGGCAGATATAGGTCAAACGTGGCCGCCACCTGATCCCAGATTTGTTCTGCGCCTTGGCGGAAATAGCCCATATGTCCAATCTGGCTTAAGCCAAACTGCTGCGGACTCAGGTTGATCATTTTCACTGAGGCATTGCAATAATGCTGCATAAAGGCATACCGGGAATTGGGTAAGGCCCAGTCATCATCCAGTGAAGAAGCGGCATAAATTGGGGTTTTGACTTGTGCATAACATTCAAACAGCGCCTGTTGTGCCGGGTCCCCAAAAAAGTAAGTCGGATTTTTACACCATTTACGCCATTCCTGATACACGCCCAGCGGCAGGTCTGCGCCCATGTTCAGCTTGCTCCACGGCAAATAACCGGCCAGGGCCACCATTGGCGGGAAAATCAGGTTCCAGACAAATTGCACTTTAATTTTTTCTTTTAGTGGCATATAGCCATGCCAGCCGGCGCCGGTACCAAAACAGTACAGTGCCGTGACCTGCGCATGATTCGGTGCCAATCCCAGCGCTTGTCCGCCATAGGAATGACCGACCATAAATAGCGGCATTTGGTCACGTTTAAAATAGGCAATCGCACCAGCCAAATCCAGTTTGCCCCAATCCAGATAGGACATCTGAAAACCTTTCAGCCGTTTAGGTGCCGATTTGGCCACACCGCGATAATCAAAACACAGCACCTGATATTGATATTGGCTCATGTACTCGGCAAAGCGGCGATAAAAGGCTTGCGGCACACCGGTTGCACAGGCCACCAGCAGCTGCGCCTTAACTTGTGGCGGGGTATAACAGGTGCCGGTCAGCAGATAACCATCGCTGGCCGGGAAAGTAACGCTGCTGATTTCAAGCGGCGATGTGTGAATTGCAGAAGCAGTGGTGTTCATCCTGAACTCGTATATTTTTAGACTGGCTCTAGTTTGAATGTTGCAGAGGGGCAGTGTCAAAACTGGCGCGTTCATCGGCCAGAAGGTTTAAAATAAACAGCGATAGAAATAAACAGCAATAAAAGCAGGATGAGATAAGCCATGCTGATTGATTTTCGCCAGCAGCAACAGGCCAGGTTTGAACAGGTGGCACAGCATCTGCAACAGGCCGCTGCCGAGGGCCTGCATTTTGATTCAGTTGCTGATTTTTATCAGTCGGGCTGGCTTGAGCAGTTTCCGGCCGGCATTCGCTGGTCGGTGACCGGACTGGATGATGGCGCTGAACAGTTTTATGCCCGGATTGATTATCTGGACTGTTTTGTCCGGATTGATGCCGGTGAGATGCTGCGGATTGAATATGGCCGACACCAGAACAATCCGACCACATTCAGCCAATGACAGCGCGTGCAGAATTCTTTTAAATAAACAGGCGATGAACCGGCTGCAACAGCAGGTTCCCCACCAAGAACAAGACCGAAGAAAAAGACAAAATCAGGGATCAACTATGGCGCATCAATTTACTGTCAATGCCACCATTCAGGGTGTTTCATTGAGCGAATTCAAACAGCTGCCTGCAAATACCGCATTACATGAAAATGTGTGCAAACGCATTCCGGGGGAAAATCTGGAGATTCTGGAATCGCAGATCCAAGGTGATATTTACACCTTGCGCCGTGCCTATAACCTGGATGTGAATATTCCAGACATCGCCAAAAAACTGCTAAAAGATGCTTTTCGTTTAAAGCGCACCGATGTCATCAATCTGAGTGCATTGACCTCGACCATTGATTTAGGTGCGAACTTACCCTTAGAGGCCCGCTGCGCACGTTCGGTGACGGGCAATGATCAGCAGGTTCAGATCCAGCTGAACTGGACAGTAAAAGTAAAAGTGCCATTAATTGGCGGGATGCTGGAAAAACATGCAGAAGGTGAAATTCGCCGCTTTAGCGAAGTAGAGATTAATATTGTTGAAGATGAACTCAAGAAGAATTTAAAAAGCTAAAACCAGAATATCTCTGGATAAAAGCCCGGATGAAGCCGGGCTTTTTTGTTTTGAGGTGGATTAAACCGAAGGACGGGCACGCTCAAAGCGTTGCTGATAAAACCAGGCGGTCATAAACGCCACCAGACAGACCACCCAGATATAATATAGCGCGCCAATATTGCTATACAGGCTTAGCCACTGCACCAGCGGTAAGGTAATGCCACCGGCAATGGCATAGGCCACGTTATAAGAAAATGAAATACCGGAAAAACGGATTTGTGCCGGGAACATTTTCACCATGCTATATGACACCATGCCAACTGTCCCTGATGCCAGACCCAAGAGCATATACAGCATAAAGATTGTTGATGCTTCAACATGACCCAGGCTGTTATAGAACAGCGAGGCAATTGCAGCGACCAGTAGGGAGCCGAATAAAATAACGCGGCCAGCGCCAAAACGGTCGGCCAGCAGCCCGGCCACAATACAGCCAATCATCTGCATAACAATGGCGGCACTTTGCATTTTAAAGGCATCGGCGCGGTCAAAACCAAATGCACCGACCAGCAGGTTTGGCATGGCCAAAATCAGCACCACCACACAGGCGGTCAGGAACCAGGTAAAGAACATGCCCATCACCACACCGCTACGATGCTGCGCCAGCACCTGTTTCACTGGTAATTCCTTGGCCAGTTCCTTGCGTGCCTGCATGGCTTTAAATACCGGGGTTTCATGTAAATAACTACGTAAATACAGCGCCACCAGACCAAAAATCCCGCCAACAATAAACGGAATACGCCATGCCCAGTCCTGAATTTCGGCCGCAGTAAATTGCAGTGAAATAAACAGCGACATTAACGCGCCGAGTAAAATCCCCAAGGATAAGCCGGCGGTCAGCAGACCATTGGCAAAACCAATTCTTTTTTCTGGCACATGCTCAGAAACAAAGGTCCAGGCCGCAGGAATTTCTCCGCCAATAGCAATACCTTGTACCACGCGCATCAGCAGTAACAATAATGGCGCGGCATAACCAATACTTTCAAAGGTCGGCATGATGCCAATAAACAGCGTGGGTAGGGCCATCAATAAAATCGACAGGCTAAACAGTCGCTTACGGCCAATTAAATCGCCAAAATGCGCCATCACCACACCGCCGAGTGGACGGAAGAAATAACCGGCTGCAAAAATCCCATAGGTATTCAGCATGGCCCAAAATGGACTGAGTGTGCTTGGGAAAAACAGATCAGAAATGATTTTGGCGTAAAAGACATAAATGACAAAGTCATAAAATTCGAGTGCACCGCCGAGTGAGGACAGGCCAAGTGTGCGTTTGTCTTCGCGGCTTAAACGGGGAGTAGCATCCATGCGTATCTTCTGACAGGATTAAAAACAGGAACCGTAATTTTAAAGAAGAGCTATAGCTATGAATAATCAAACTTTATTTGAGAAAAATAAACTAATAGTTATAAAAGTCTGCACGTGTGGATGATTGTTATTGTTGCCAGTGCAGCTGGTTGCGGCCCAGATTTTTGGCCTGATATAGCAATAAATCGGCCTGCTGCGCGGCCTGAGAAAACTCATCAAAGTGCTGGAAAAAGCTGATGCCGAAACTGCCGGTCATTGAAATGACCTGACCACTCTGAATCAGTGGTGTGGTTTCGATGCCGCTGCGAATCCGTTCTGCCACCTGAATTGCGATATCCAGCGGGGTATCTTGCAGTAAAATCAGAAATTCTTCACCGCCCATCCGGCAGATTTCATCGTATTTGCGTACCGCTTTGCTGATAATTTCGGTGACATGCTGTAGCGCGACATCGCCAACCTTATGGCCATATTGATCATTAATCTGCTTAAAAAAGTCCAGATCACACAGAATAATCGCATTCTGTCTGGAACGGCTGTGCTGTTTTAAGCGTTTCAGCCGTTCCTCCAGCGCCCGGCGATTCAGCAAGCCGGTTAATGGATCAAGATTCCGTTCTTTTTGCAGCTGCTGGAAAATATCCTGATAGGCACTATGAAACAGCAGCCCGGCCATCAGCAGACTCAGGCAGAGAATAATCAGCTGGGTGCCGGCAGCGACCAAGTTGTTACTTAAAATCTGGTTGGTCGGCTGTAATACCACAAACAGATACAGGGTGCGCAGCGCAATCACCGCGCTTAACAGCAACAGTGACAGGCGTAACAGGCGATCCAGTTTCTGCTTGAGCTTGACCTGATATAAAGCCTTTAAATTATGCGAAAAAATCAGGGTAATGGTGATGGTCAGCACCAGCATCCGCTGTGCATATTGCTCATCAAACACCGAAAAATACACATAAATTGACTCGGCAATGGCAATTAGCACCAGCAGAAATGCCCAGCGCGTGGTGACATTCAGCCGTAAATGAATGGCATGGGTGAACATCGCACAGCTGATAAACAGCAGCGTGGACGGAATAAAGCTAAAGGTCGGCAACATTTGGGCGGAGACCACGGTAATGATCAGTACGGCCAGACCCGTACACAAGGTCGATGCGGCATACCACAGAAAATAGGTGGGAATTGGTTGGAACAGCCGCAGCAGCAGAATGACGCTGCCAAAGGCCATCATAAACAGCGGGATTAGCGCACTGTAGAGGGAGAAATTTTCGGCTAACATGAACAAATTGCAGGTAAGTCAAAAAATCGCGCCATCATAGCAGCTTCTCCCAGACAGTGATCTAAAAAAGTGCACAATCTTGAACGCATAATTGAATCAAGAAGATTTAGAAAAGCGATGCGTGTAGCGATGCTGTAACTGCCGGGCCAAAACGTGCCGGCTTGCGGTATAAAATAAAGTTGCCATCTACAACAATGATAATGCCCAAAGAAGGACCCACCCTATGCAAACGCCTGTTCCAGATTATTTAAAGCATGTTTTGTCACAATGTCAGCGCAATGCGGGCGGGCAGCTGGCCGATTATATTCCGGAACTGGCACAGGCTGATCCTAACAAGCTGGCGCTGGCCCTGTCCACCGCAGATGGCATGATCTATTCCAGCGGTGATGATGGTCATGAATTTACCATCCAGTCCATGTCCAAACCCTTTGCCTATGCACTGGTGCTGGAGCAGTTGGGCATTGAAGAAGTTTTGCAAAAAGTAGGCGTTGAACCCTCCGGAGAAGCCTTTAACCAGATTTCCCTAGATAAAGAACTGAATATTCCGAAAAACCCGATGATCAACTCGGGGGCGATTACCACCCATTCATTAATTCAAACTACGGCTGGCATTTCACGGGCCGAGCAGCTGCGCCGTTTTTTAAGTGAACTGGCCGGACGGGAATTAAGTTTTGATGAGCAGGTCTATACCTCCGAAATGAAGACTGCATTCCGGAATCTGTCGATTGGCTATATGCTGCGTACTGTCGGTGCACTGGACACTGACCCGGTCGAGATTGTGAATGGGTATATCCAGCAGTGTGCAATTAAGGTCACGGTTAAGGATTTGGCACACATTGCCAGTGTCTTGGCCAATGGCGGCCTACATCCGAAAACGGGCGAATGTTTACTGGATCGGGCCGTGGTGCGGCAGGTGTTAAGCGTGATGCTGAGCTGTGGTATGTATGATGCTGCCGGAGACTGGCTCACCACGGTGGGGATTCCGGCCAAAAGTGGCGTGTCTGGCGGGATTATTGGCGTACTGCCGGGGCAGGTCGGTATTGCGGTATTTTCACCGCGTGTAGATGAGCATGGCAACAGTGTCCGCGGGATTGATATTTTCGAGCGCTTATCTGCCGATATGGGCCTGCATCTGATGGAAGGGACGCCTTCCGCACAAACCATTATTCAAAGCTGTTATTGGGCTGGCAAAAATGATGATGTTCGCGTCTATGAACTGCGCGGAGTGTTGCAGTTTACCGAGTCAGAAATGTTGCTGCGCAATTTACAGGAAGAGCCACCGGGTGATACGACGATTGTACTCGATCTGACCAACCTCACCTTAATTCATGATGTGGGTGCACGGATGCTGTTTGAAGGGGTAGAGCGTTTGCAGCAAGATGGACATCGTGTGGTGGTGGTTGATTCGGAAGGACTGTTAAGTCAAACGCAAATTCAGAAGCATGCAGCGGTGCTGGTTCAGGAAGAGCTAGAGCGTTATTTGCAACAGTATGAATGAGGAAAGGGCCTCTCCCTGACCCTCTCCTGAGAGGCAGAGGGGGAACTTTACGCGAATTTGATGGTGGTTTTGGATTCGTGATGTAGTGGTCAACAAATATTGGACACAGTTTTAAGTTTTTGTTCAGCCTCATAAGGGCTGACCCCTTGATTAAAATGATGTGGTCGGATGCGGTTGTAGTACTGCATTAAATAAAAACCAATGTCTG
>NZ_VOXS01000027.1:0-14997 GCF_013420655.1 Acinetobacter sp. Q186-3
AAATAAAATTCAGTTTTATGATAACTTTACTGTTAAAAGAAGTCTAGACAACCTTGTTTTATGCTTGGATATAAGGCTTATTTTAAAATAATAGTAGTGAAGATTTTCTAAAATTAACATAATACACGTTATACGAATCTAAAAATGGGAGCCTTTAGCTCCCATTTTTACTATATCTTTCAAATTTTTAGGCATGTTGCACTGTTAGTTTTAAGCCTAAAGCATTCACTACACGATTAATCGTATCAAAACGTGGTGCTGAATCCTGACGTAGGGCTTTGTAGAGTGCCTCACGTCCAATCCCTGCTTCTTTAGCGATTTGAGTCATGCCTCGAGCTTTAGCAATTACGCCAAGAGCATGAGCTAATTCAGCTGGATCATTCTCTTCAAGAACCATGTTGAGATACATCACAATATCTTCTTCAGTTTTGAGTGACTCAGCCATATCAAAACTTGGTAAATCAGCGACTCTAACCATTTTAATCCTCCAATGTTTTCGATAGTTTGACTGCACGATCGATGTCTTGTTGCTGAGTTGATTTATCTCCTCCACCAAGCATTACAATCACTACGTCACCATGTTGGATGTAATACATCCTCCACCCAGAACCGAAGAATTCTCTCATTTCCCAAACGCCATCTTGGAGAGATTTAATGTCTCCCCAATTTCCACGTTGAACCTTATCTAATCTACGATTCAAGCGGATACGGGTCATATTGTCTTTAATGCCATCTAACCATTCATCAAATTCTGGCAGACGTTTAATTTCAATCATGAGGATTCCTTCTCTTCTCACTATATTGTATTCGATCGAATACAATATGCAAGTAATCTATACGAACATCCATTAATTTCGTATAACCGCCATTATGTTAAATGTATAACTTTATAAAGTGTTAATTTTAAAGTCTTCCAATGTTTTGCCTTTTTCTTCTAATAAATTATGAACAAACTCAGGCTCTAATTTCAGCATCAGTTCAATAGCATCATGGATTTTCCAAAATTGTAATTCAGGATGATCTATTATTTGGATTAAATGGTTTTTAATTAAAGGAATATATTCATCGTATTTTTCATCATCAATTAACCAAAATAAGCGACTAATATCAAATGGTTCTGTATTAGATATTTCTATAATCTTTTGTATAGGATGAAATATTTTTATTCTAGCCTGCTCACCAAATCCTAGATCAGCTTGGAATGCCCAATAACGAACAAAAGCGCTAAGTACATGCTGAAGTGTATCATCATAACCATGTAAACGATGATCTATATAACCATCTAATTTATTTTCATTTAATAAATTTACTAATGCATCAAAACCAGAGGATTGTCCCCAATTAGTCAGAAGTTTTGCTGCCTTAAATACAATATTTTCATCAGAAGAATTTAATAAATTTATGACTTGTTCTATACGATCTTCAGGAATATCTTCTGGATCTAAATCTGTTGCATCACATGCGTAATCTGCATGAGTAGGAACGTCATGCAGTAATACAGAAATTTCTTTATTCATTAAGTCACTCATTAATAATTATCTTAAGATTTCCTAAAATTAACATAATACACCTTATACGAAATGCAAATTTTTATTTTATATAAATCATAGGTTTACGGTGTATTAAAAAGCCCAATCACACCCGATTGGGCTTTTTTAATGATTGTTCACGTTCCACGATCAATAACTGAGCAATGTTCCACGTGATTATGTAATTAAACTAACTTATTTATGTTAAATAACTTACGTAAGTTATTTAACTTCATTTAGAACTACTTGTTGAAGTTCTTCATCGGAGAGATTTTTAAGTTGATGTATAGCTGCTTTTAAGATAATGGAACGATTCGCTTTAGCAACTCGACAAGCAACGAGTAATTGATCAATTTCTTGGTTGACATCTTCTGTTAAAGAAAAAGTATATCTCTTATAGGTTTGATGGCTAGGCTCTATCTTTTTTACACGCTTTGAAGCACCTTTTATAAAATCTTCAATTTGATCTTGGTTAGAAGATTGATCAGCTTTTTTAAGTCCTTTAAGTGCCATCAAAATTCTCCCAAGAACTCTTTTGCTATGAGCTCAATTTCTTGTTTCGCTTTTTCATCTGATGACATTTCGAATACTGATAATCCATTTTCATCTGCATCATCATAAATATTACGATTACACGTAAAATTATTTAATGGTATGAGGTCAAAAGATTCACAAGCTTCTTTTGCATCTAGAATACGTTGTGCTTGGCTAGGCAAAGTTGGGCATTGTGTAATGACTGCTCTTGTATAAAGATCTGGATTTACAGCTTTTGCTAATCGAATTAATTTTTCAACATGCACAAGAGTTTTGAGGTCTCTTCTTTTAGGTCGAAATGGAAGAAGCATATGTGTTGCTATAGTCATAGCAGAGCGTAAAGCTTCAGAATCCTGGCCACCTGCATCGATGATAATGTCTTGATAGCGTTTGGAAAGATCTAATAATATTTGTCTAATATTTCCAGCTGCTTGTACGGATGGAATGTTTTCAACTTTATCATTCTCATCTCTTTCTTTAATCCAGTCTGTAGTTGTACCTTGTGGATCTGCATCAAGTAATAAAATATCTCTATTTTGAGCTTGTAAGTACACTGCAAGATTTTGGGCTAGACAACTTTTGCCTGATCCCCCTTTTTCACCACCAACTAAAATAATCATATTTATGTAACTTACGTAACTTATTTAACTTAAAATTATAAGAGATTTTTAATCAAGTTCAATAGAGTTTTTTGACTTAGTTAAATAACTTACATAACTTATGTAAGTTATTTAAAAATCTTTTTTCGGTCAATGTTTTATAATGATATAAAAATTAAAAAAATCCAAAAAAAAACCGTCTCAGGTGTTGCTATCTGAGACGGTTTTTTCTATATTTGACGGTACGCAGTTATTTGATGTTGACGCATCATTTAACGAAGATCAGCAGAGCCAACAACTCGTGCAGATTTCACCGAAAGGCTTGTACCTAAGAAATATTATTACTTTTTTTAATATTTTTGCAAGCTGTTAATTGAGAATCCTTCGTTATTTAGAATTTTGTCGCCCATCAAATAAGCAACAAATTATTGTGGTTGAGTAATGCACTCCAATTTTGTTCGATATCGCTTGTTCTGCGTAGCTATGGAAGTTTGTAAGTGCGTGTTTATCACGGCTTCTGTAGAGCGATTCATGTATGCAGGAGGATAAGTGACGGCAGGTACATGAATTACAAGACGATAATGTGCAGTAATGCACTAGTCGCCCTCTCAGCTGATGTATGCACTAGGGGGGGATCGCAGGGAATACGCCAGTACTTCGCAGAATGGTAAGTTGGGGAAACCCTCGCCGAGTTGCGGGGCTGGTGAGAGAGAAAGGCGTGTGTAGGACAGAGACCCAGCTCTGCAAATACTCTCTTGTGCTTGTGACTGAAACGCAATCCAAGCATACCGATTGAAGGCGATAGCGGCTCCATACCGTGAGACCAAACGACTTTCATAGGTGATATTCCGAATACCTTTAGCCAGTTTTTGACTTGGCGAAGGTAGGGTGAATATTACCGAAATCTGCTCCTGCTCACCATCCGTGAGGAACGAACGGTGGTGAGCAGGAGCAGATGAGAACATTTATTTTTGTTTCAACATGCCCTTGAAGTGAATTGGTTAGGTTTAAATGAGGCTACAGGTGTACCAAGTCTAAATACAACTTCGATTTATAATGTTGATATAAGTATTCCCTCAAAAGAAGAACAAACCAAAATAGTTACTTTTCTTTCTGCTGTGGATGAAAAGATTAGCCAACTCACACAAAAACATGAACTGCTCAGCCAATACAAGCAAGGTATGATGCAAAAGCTGTTTAGTCAGCAGATTCGTTTTAAAGCGGATGATGGCAGTGAGTTTGAGGAGTGGGTTGATGGAAAGCTAGGTGATATAACAAATATCCAAGGTGGATTTGCATTCAAAAGTACAGACTTTGGAAAAGGTGATACTAAGGTTTTAAGAATAGGTGATATTCAGAAAAACATTGATCTTGATAGATTTGAAGGTATTACGTCTTCAGAAATACCAGATAGTCGTTACCTTGTATATAAAGACTCAATTGTAATGGCTTTGTCAGGTGCAACATTTGGAAAACTTGGGAAAGTTAAATCTGGATCAGCTTTCATTAATCAACGGGTAGCAACTTTTACTTCCAAAGAAAAATCTATTAATGAATTTTTATACCAAGTAATGCTCTCACAAGATTTTTATAATTACATTCAATCCATACCATCTGCTAGTGCACAACCAAACATCTCAAATCAAGATGTGATTAATTACAAATTGAATTTTCCATGTCTCGAAGAACAAACCAAAATCGCTAACTTCCTTTCCGCGATTGATCAAAAAATTGAAGTGGTGGCACAGCAAATTGAACAGGCTAAGACTTGGAAAAAAGGCTTGTTGCAGCAGATGTTTGTTTAATGAAAAGGTTATGCCGAACAAGCTTTAAAATCCTTAATTTTCTGCTCAGGCATACCTAATTTAAACATTCTGTTAAGCTCAGAAATTGCATGTTTTAAATCTTTTTCAGGAATATTCTTAACATCAAAATATTCAATTTGGCCAAACCGAGCTTTATATAACGCAATTTTTTCTATTCTGTGGCATTGCATCTGCACTGTTGAAGACATAATCCGATCCATTAAATAGAATAAATAATACGCTGTTATCTGCACACTATCTTTAATCATAAAGCTTTGATTTTTTGTGCTTTTAAAATCATATAGTGTTTCATCAATACAAATATCTGCATCTATTCCACCTAGTGCAACATAAATATTTGCAGAATAACTAGGATTGTATGTGATCAGACTATCAGGCTTAACAAGACCATTTTTAATGAATACATCATCAAAATTTTTGACTAAGGAAAATATATCATCGTAAACCACTTTATCCGTTGGTTTTAGTATGTCCTTCTTTGTTGCTACTGGTAGAAATCCTGATCACCATAGATTTTCCAATTTAGCCATAAGAATAATGCCACCAATAAACTCTTCACTTATCTCTAAAGTGTTTGATTTATTAGCTAGTAAAGAATCTATGTGATTTTGCATTTTTTATACAGTGTCAAAATGCTTTTGTTTTTAGTTTCCTCTGGCTTTGTTTCACAAACCTTTAAAAATCAGTGCCTTGCAAAATGTTTATGCAACAAAGCCGTATTTATCGAGAATTTTGTTTAAGAAAAACCTTTACAAAATTATCTTTGATTAATTCTTTTTAATGTCTAAAATAGACAAAATGCCTACTTTTTAAATTGAGGTTTAAAACATGCAAGTTATTACAGCGAAAGATGCTAAATCTCGTTTTGGTGAATTATTGGATACGATGCAAAGAGAGCCTGTCTTAGTTACTAAGAATAAACGTCCAGTTGGTGTTTTTTTATCTTTGAAAGATGTGAAAGGTACTCACTTAGAAAGTCTTTTTGATATTGAAAGTGATGATTATGAAGATTGGGAAAAAGAGAAAATAGCAGAAGCCCTAAATTCTTTGAAATCACATCCATTACAAACGACTGCAATGAAAACGGTACACGCTACAGCAATGCAAAAAGCACGAGAATTAGTAGCGAGCCGTAGCAAATGAGTTATGAAGTTTCTTATTTGCCACAAGCAGAACAAGATTTAATTGAAATTTTGGCGTATGGGATCGAAAACTGGGGTGAGCAGCTAGCTGAAAGTATGTACCTAAAAATCACTGATCAGTTAGAAACACTCTACTTCTCGCCAAACCGAACAAAGAGAAAAGGGAGTTTAGGAACTAGAGAAATGCTGATTGTTGACAGCCCGTATCGTGCCATCATTCAAGTTGATGAAGACAAAAAAAAGGTATTCATTCTCAGAATTTTGCATACATCTAGGAATGTTTGATTAAACCTTTTTAATTTTACGCACAGTTTGCGCTAGATTTAATTTTTAGAGTGATGGGTTGGTAGATTATATCTAAGCAAAAAAGTCGCTTAAAACGCAAATAGTGAGCATTTAAAGCTATATTTAAATAGGTGAGTAGTGAGTGACGAGCTAGAGTTGAGTCCAAACTCAAAATATATTAGTGAAATATACACGGATGAATCAGAGCTTGAGATGCTAAAAATGGATTTAGTTATAGTCGCTGATACTGTGGATGAATGGTTGGAAGAAAATACACCTATAGACCCAGATATTTGTCGTTATATGGGGATGCTGTTTCTGTCATTAGCTAACAGATTAGAGCCAAATTAAAGATGAAATAAGGCAACCCACCTCGTTTCGACATTCTGTTGGTTAAGAATATCCGAGGGGGTCTAAAATGCTTATAACGTATGCACCGTAAAATTTGACGCAGTATCAATTGCCAACCAACTGATACCAAACTTTAAAACGCTGAATTTATTCATAAAATCAGAAAATATTTATCCTATGGTGGATAACAACCTCGAAAAACTATGTCTTCAGAAGTTTAGTTTAGTCCGAGCGACCAACTCGAACAGCAGGGGAGACCAATCCCCATTTAACCTTTTTGATTTCCCTGTGACATTAAATTCACAGCCTTCAAGCACTTTTACCATGCAAGAAGTAACACACTCAACTACAGTCCCCTGTAGCCTCAACATCACTCTTTCGCAAAACCACGATTCCCTTAACAAGCCATTTCTGACAACGGTAGCTATGGTCTTTTCCCAACTTTAGAGAGCTTAAATACTTTCAAAGAAACTATTTAAGCCTGCTCTAAAGAAACGTCCTATTCATTCACTTACTTAATGGATATTCCAATCCGATTAATAAATCTCCTGTGATTATAGATCCCTATCTATTTCACAAAAGACGAGCAAACTATTCAGACGTTTAACGGTACAACTTCGGCAAAAACAACTTACCTTATATGCGCTACTAAAGATCGCTCCAACACATCTATGCCGATAACTTAAAATAAGTTATTCAAATACTTAGGTGACAAAACCTAATGACATAAAAGTGCGTCCCAAGTTATCTTTTGAAGTCTTAACAAGCAGTACGCCCATCCACTAATTTTCTAAACCTTTTCCTTGCTTTTCGGTACGCAGTTCCAAAATACCGATTCCGCAGCTTAAAAAATATCATCATGGGTAGAACACTTACTTAGCACAGTCGATGAGGATCTCTCCCCACCTTTAACACGTTTAAGCTATACATCGACCTTTCGAGCCAAAATGGAATGTCATCACGACAAATTCACCACCTGACCAAAAAGTGCCACTCTCGCCAGCTTTCACCTTGATCGCCTGTACCCTCTCGAATACCGCAGAAGCCATCGTGTGTGCCACGCACCTCGCCAAACCATAAAGATTCAGCGAAGAACGGTAGTTATTAACGCTACTCTCCATCTATGGATTTCACTCACTATTTCTTCAAAAGCAGGATTTCAGCCCTTTCAGCCTAGAATGGGGTTTAACCCATTCGCCACCTTTCGGTGATTCCGTTTCCTTGTCGCCCAACTTCAAGAACCAACAATGAAGTGGATTGAGTAGAATTTGAGGGTAGGCAAAAGCCACCCCTCATCAGCCCTCATCAAAACGTACCGAGCCACGGTTAAATGGCAGTCCGCTTCGTCAAGCAGTTTTCAGGCTGTCAACCTTTCCACTGTGAGCTGTTGAAAATCAAAATTTTTAGTGTGCCTAACGGCACACTAAAAAACGGTTAAAGGTCTTTTAGGTGCGTTGGTCAGACACACTTCACAACTGATAAGAAAATCATAATGCACAAAAAATATGCTGTCTAGGTGTGTTTGCATGGAACTACTTATTACCCTCTTACAAATACCGTCTAAAAGTCCTTAAAACTTGCTTCGCAAGTTCACCATAGCTTCGCTATGGAAAAAGCAAAAAACAGCTTAAAACCAAAAATCCTTTTACTCGATTACAATGCTATTTTTTGATCAAAAAAGGGTGTATTTTGTGTTTTAACCCTCGATAACAATATTTGGAAAAATTTTGGATGATAATTTTTAGTCCACATACAAAATTTACGATGCAACGGCTTGCTGACCACGTTGCAAATGGTGCGTATTTTTATTTCAGCTTTGAATATGACAGTTCTAAAAAATCAATTGATTCTTTGTTGGAGAAGATGACAGAACGCTACGAGTTAGGGATTTCACCAAGACAGCGTTCTTACCGCTTAGAAAAAGGTCATCCCATTTGCACGATGATCGTGCAAAGAGATGTTTTTAATGAAAATAAATGGTTTCTGTATTGCTTATTCACTACGCCTACAAGTAGAGATTTCAATACTTTCAACGGTATTGAGATTAATAAACTTGCCAAAGAGTCGGAGCGTTTGAAGATTCAGACTCTTAAAGAGAAGTACAAAGGCTTTAAGTGGGATCTTGATTCGATCTCAGCAGAAAAGACCTTGATTGCAGACTACTTCAAAGATAATGAGCCAAAACAATTTGTCTTAAAAAATCCAATTGCTGTCAAACCTACTGCCCTGGTGACTATGGAGCTTTTTAGAGATACGCATAAGACTTATAAACAGCTCATCTTGGGTGATGAAAAAGACTACAAAGACCGAGTAAGGGCTTATACGTGGACTTGGCGATATACAAAGCAAAGTATTGAAAAAATTAAAACTAAATTTACTGATTCTATTAATAAATTGGCTAGTCAAAAAAATAGTTCTCTAGCAGAGAAGAACCGAGCCGACATTAAAAATCTATTCCTGATGGTTGAAACATGGTCTGTTTTCAAAGCAAGCCGTTCCCAAGCAGGGCAGATCATCCATTTTGCACAGCGTTTTTTAAAGTACAGGTCTAAGAAGCAGAAAACATGGATGCAGATGGAAATCGCTACACCACACTTGACCTATCTACCACGATTGCCGAACTATGCTGATACGATTCATGAGTACACTTACAGACGTAACTTATTTGATGAGCATGGTGTGGAAGTGCCTTTGAAACTCATTAAAGACTACTATGGTGGTGGCTATTACAACATACCGATTCAAGCCTATGTAGCTAAAGAATTAGAAATGCGTGAGAACGGTAAAGCCATTGCTCAAAAAGCAGATGAGCTTTATTTACAAGTACTTGCAGATGAGTAAATTCACTAAGAGCCTATCCAGTATTAATTTCTATCTATTAATTCAATTAAAAATGGGGGTATTACCAGTTTAGATAGTCAAATGTATAGAATGGGTATCACTAGAGGAAGTGTATGTGTAATTTTTCGGGTCAAATTCTGCAATTAATTTTTTAAAATCACTTTCTGTAATACCTATACATACAATTGTGTTCGTTAAAAATGAAGGTAACAAGCGACATTTTAGTCCAAGTTTATCTCTGACCTTTTTGATTTCTATAAACATTGTTCCTAACGGGGTTTTTTTTTCAGAAGGACTTAAGTCCTCTGGGCTGAAACCAAAAATATTTGATGGTAGGTCATTGAGGTCTTTTATGATATTCATCAAAATGGGTTCATTATAAAGTGATAGAAAATCAACTTTAAAGGAAAGTTTTTTTTTAATCAAGCTACTGATTTTATTAAATAAAACATTGACCGAAAAAATATAGAAAATCAAAATTTTTCAATTTTGGAATTAAGATTCTATTTATGTTTATTTTTTATTAATGTTATTCACCAATTAAATTTCGAATAAGAGATTTTATGTTAAATTTTTAATCGCACAAAAAACACATATATTGGTGTGCTTAACACATATTAATATGTGTTATAATGCTTTAAATTTTTTTAGATTTTACTATGCCTTATTCAGAATTCCAGCGATTAATCGGTAAAGCAGGTCTTACCATTAAAGAATTTGCTGAACTATTGGGGATGAATCCCAATTCTATAACTAACTATCATAAAGTTGGTTTTGTTCCTTCACATATAGCCATTATCATTTCTTTAACCTCTTCAATGAAAGATCAAGGTATAGATTTTTATGAAATTTTTGAAAAAGTAAAAGAATATAATTGTGGTACTAATGAGGGGAAAATAGTAAGTGAATAAACCTCTTTTAGTAAACTTGAGTGATGCAGTACCACAAAAAATTAAATGTAAGCCGATTCTTAAATGGGCTGGTGGTAAAACGCAAATGTTAGACTCAATTTTGCCTAGATTTCCAAACTATTATGGAAAGTATATTGAGCCTTTTTTTGGGGGAGGAGCAGTCTTTTTTGCATTACAACCTGAAAATGCCGTAATTGCTGATAGTAATCCTGAACTGATTAACTTATATCGTACAGTCGCAGATGATGTTGATGCTGTAATTGCTGAGTTAAAAAAATTTAAAAATACCGAAGAAATGTTTTATGAAGTTCGTTCTCAAGATAGGGAGACGTTATCTTCAGTAGAAGCTGCTGCTCGAACAATTTACTTGAATAAAACCTGTTTTAATGGTCTGTATAGAGTGAATAAAAAGGGACACTTTAATGTGCCTTTTGGAAAATACAAAAATCCTAAGATTTTAGATGAGGATAATTTAAGAGCAGCTTCTATTTTATTATCCAAAGCAAAAATCGTTTGTTCTGATTATTTGGACGTTTTAGAAAATTTTGCTGGTCCAAATGATTTGATTTTTTTAGATCCTCCTTATGTACCTATCTCAGAATATTCGGATTTTAAAAGATATACTAAAGAACAATTTTATTTAGAAGATCATGAAAACTTAGCTAAAGCATATAAAGCTTTGAGCGATAAGGGATGTCATGTTTTTTTGACTAACTCTAATCATTCTATAGTTGAAAATCTTTATCATGGATTTAAGTATGAAGTTATCCAGACAAAAAGACATATTTCATGTGATTCGAAAACACGAAAAGGTGAAGATGTAATTATCTCAAATACTCAAAAAAATGAGAAATTTAGTTTGAATTTGGAAAAAATTTCAACATTACCTGAACAAATAAAATTATATCCTTCAACAAGATATATGGGGTCTAAGCAGAAATTACTCCCTTATATTTTAGGTATCGTTGAACAATTTAATTCACCAATATTAGTAGATTTATTCTCTGGATCAGGCATAGTCAGCTATTTGTTTAAAACGCTAGGTAGGCAAGTAATAACAAATGATTATATGAATATGTCACACACTTTCACAAAAGCGATGGTAGAGAATAATCATGTGATTTTAAGTGATGAAAAAGCCAGATCATTGTTAATAGAAAAGTATCCGATAGATGATTTCGTCCAGAAAAAATTTAAGGATCTATATTTTTCTGATGATGAGAATTTGTTGATTGATATTATTCGATCTAACATTCCGAAGCTTGATAATGAATATGAGCAAGCGATTGCTAGAAGTGCATTGATTCGCGCGTGTATGAAAAAGAGACCTCGTGGAATTTTTACATACACCGGTCATCGTTATGATGATGGAAGAAAAGACTTAGTTCTGACATTAGAAGAACAGTTCTTGAATGCTGTAGAAGCAATTAATCAGTCTATTTTTGATAATCATCAATCAAATATTTCATACCGAAAAAATGCTTTAGACGTTGAACTACCTGATAATTGTTTGATTTATATTGATCCTCCTTATTATTCGACATGTTCGGATAATGAATATGTTAGAAGGTACCATTTTGTCGAAGGGTTATCTCTGGATTGGAAAGAAATTGAAATTCAAGAGCATACCAAGACAAAGAAATTTAAATCTTATCCAACGCCTTTTTCATCTCGAAAAGATGTCTATGTTGCTTTTGATACGTTATTTGAGAAGTATAAGGAAAATATTCTTATTATATCGTATTCATCTAATAGCCTTCCGAATATGGATGAAATGTTGGTTATGTTACGTAAATATAAGGAAAACGTAGATGTGATACCAATAGATTATAAGTATTCATTTGGTAATCAAGCAACTAAGGTTGGGGACAACCGTAATACAGTTCAAGAGTACTTATTTGTAGCTTACTAAAGGGAAAAAGGAATAAAATCTTATTTTTATTCCTTTTTTTTTATAATTATGAGCACGTGGCTTCTTGGCAATACAACAGTTCGTAGCCCTTTCAGACTGATTGATGGGCTAAAAGTTTTTGCTTCGACTAATGGGGACATTAGGGGGACAAAGGAGAAAGAATTAGTATTCTGCAAAGCATTGGTTGATGGTGGAATTATTAGTTCTAATTTTGAAGCAAAAGATACCTCTGGCTTTAGTGATACAACATATAGTGTTGGTAGAAAATGGCGTTCCGCGTTAGAAAAATTGGGGTTTATAGAACAATTTAATCAAATTTATATTTTAACTGAAAATGGTAGGAATCTTCTCAATAGTCAAACTTTACAGTCTGATCAGGAGTGCTATTTAAGGTCATTAATTCTATATTCTTGTGAAGCTCAAAATTCAGATGATTCAATAGGATTTTTTTCTCCTTTGATGTTAACGCTTCACATCATGAAGGAATTAGAAAATAGAACAGGAACTAGTAAAATTTCCTTTCAAGAAATGGCAGCAGTTATCCAATTAACATTTAGTTATTCAGATATAAATCAATGTGTTGATGAAATTCTTACTATCAGAAGTAATAGGCAAGCATCTTCATCAAAAAAGAAATTTGATAGAGAATTATATCAATCGAAGTCTGCTAAAGCAGAAATTCAAGCTCCTAGTATCAAAGACTATGCTGATACTAATTTAAGATATTTAAAATCTACAGGTTTATTTACTGCCTCTGGTAAGGGAATTTGTTTCATTGATGACAAAAAAATAGTCATTGATAAGCTAATAGAAATGTATGGAACCTTTGATATAAGTCAATCTGATTTAAAAATTCAGAAAGGTGCTCCTTTACCAACAGATCATAAAGAAACAAACATATTATTAGCCGCGCAATTAGAAGAGACATTAAATAGAAATAGAATTTTATTTGAAAAAAATAGTTCTATATCACAAGCACCAATAGGTGAAATCAAAAATTATAGATATCACTTAGAAGAGCTACTTTTTGAAAATAATGAGAAAAAATTTGCTGAAAATCAAAAGAATGAGTGGGATGAAATTCTTGCTTATATGGATGTGCTAATTTCACCTAGACCAATGTCAATTGAGATTGGTGATAAAGAGATTTCTATTCCGTCAGGAGAAAAACCAGCATATTTTGAATGGGTCTTGTGGAGAGCATTTTTAGCTTTAAATCATTTAATCATTGAGCCGCAACAATGTCGGAGATTTAAGGTGGATCAGGACTTTAAACCTATTCATCATGCTCCAGGGGGTGGTGCTGATGTAATCTTTGAGTATGAAAATTTTAAAATTCTTGGAGAAGTTACATTAACGTCAAACTCTAGACAGGAAGCAGCTGAAGGTGAACCTGTAAGACGACATATTGCGGTAGAAACAGTGAATACACCTGATAAAGATGTTTATGGTTTGTTCCTTGCACTTACTATTGACACTAATACAGCAGAAACATTCAGGCATGGTGCTTGGTATCATCAAGAAGAACTTATGGATGTGAAAATTTTGCCATTAACTTTAGGAAGTTTTAAAAAATATTTGGAATCACTAAGAGAGAAAAATCAATTGGAAGCAGGTATTTTTGACTTGAAGAAAATGATGGATGAAAGTTTAAAATTGCGAGAGGCTTTAACGGCTCCACAATGGAAAAATGAGATTACTAATAAGTTTACTAGAGCTATCTAATTGGTTATTTTTCCTAAAAATAAAAAACCCCGGCATCCTGCCGGGGTTTCTCATATTGGGTTGCTAGGTATGACTCCTGTCTTACAAAAGTCGGCAGAACTAGACATCATGCAACAGCAAGTAGACATGCTTCAAAAACAGCTTGAACTTGCACAAGAGCGTGAACAATTCCAACGTGAAGAATTAAAAGCTAAGAACGAGCAAATCGAATCCTTACAGCGGTTACTTTGTGCACCTAAGCCACAGCAACAGGCGGAACAGGTACATGAGCCGATACTTAAACCAACTCAATCAACACCAGTGGTAGAGCCTCAGCCTATCATTCAGGAATCACAGCCCGAACCACAGAAACGCGGTAACCTGTTTAGTCGTGTGATACGTGCGGTACTAGATTGATATATAATTAAAAAAATTATCCAAAGGAGAGATATTTTGAAACGGAATTTTTTAGCAGTTCTGATTTTGGCACTACCACAATTATTATTTGCCAAAGACCTTCAATTTGCTAACTATGAAGAAAATATAAATAAATGTTATATGGCAATGGATACTGCTTCGACTATAGATTGCTTTAATGAATTAAATTCTAAGTTAGATGAGCAAATTAAGAACAAGTATCAGTTTTTAATGAAGTGGATAGATAATGAAAAAAGCAAACCGGATGCAGCAAATTTTTTAGATAAATATGAACATCAGCTTTTTTTATCTCAAAGAGCTTGGGAAGTTTATATCAATATAAATTGTGAAGCTGTTGCTATACCCTTCTCGGAAGGTAGTGGGATATATGCTGTGATTAATATGCAAGGCTGTTCCGCCCAAGAAAAGATTAATAGGTTAGAGGCCCTTAGCGATTATTACCCAAGATAAACTTTGCATATGAATGAGCTAGTATAGATATCCAACTCATTCATCTAAAGGTAATCACCAGTTTATATCTAAGATTACTTTATGGTTAATATCATATTGGGTAGCTGTTTGTGTTCTATTAAATTTGTTGATTGATGTATGATCTGTGTGATCTACATATCCAACAACATTTCCCATTGAATCAACTATGTTGTACTTGTAAATATCCATTTCTTGCAATGTACCTTTCATTCGGTGACTAACTTTAATGAGTTTTTCCCCAGCATTGAGCTTTAATTTATCTTTTAATTCCACGTGTTATGTCCTTTTCTATATTTGATAAAAATTATCATATTTAACCTATCTTTGGACTATACCTGAATGATAGCGAGCCAAATCGCATACAATATCTATCATTAGACTTAATGCAATAATTAAATGATAGTATTATCATTAATCTAATAGAATTAAGATTAAATGATAGAAATGAATACAC
>NZ_VOXS01000028.1:0-12546 GCF_013420655.1 Acinetobacter sp. Q186-3
CTAGATTAAAGCAATTTAGAGGAATTGCCACACGCTATGACAAGCTAAAGCAAAGCTATGAAAATTCTGTTGCCTTAGCTTGTATCTTTATTTGGCTACCATTATGAAATGTCAACAGACCCTAATATTTGAAATTAGAAATTTCAAATTAAAAATAGCTTAAATGACTGTTTCTGTCAGGTTAAAAGTTTAAATTTCCACTAAAATACTCAGGATTCTGATTTCTCTCCCTGTTATTGTCTATGTCTATTATTGCTGCAAAAGCCGACCGGTCGAATCGCTCGATCTGGGTCGCGCTGGTGTTATTGTTTATTGGCTGTATTGGCGCCTATCAGGTGGTGGGCATTAACCAGGCACTATTATTCCTGATTGGTGGTGCACTGGGGATGACCCTGTACCATGCTTCTTTTGGTTTTACCTCAAGCTGGCGGGTGTTTATCAAGCAAGGTCGTGGTCGCGGTCTGCGTGCACAAATGATCATGCTTGGTCTGGCAGTACTGCTGTTTTTCCCAGCCTTAGGTGCAGGTGAACTGTTTGGCAATCCGGTCAATGGTTTTGTTAGCCTAGTGTCAATGTCGGTGATGATTGGTGCCTTTATTTTTGGTATTGGCATGCAGCTCGGCGGCGGCTGTGCTTCTGGTACGCTGTATACCGTGGGTGGTGGTAGCGCACGCATGCTGGTAACACTGGTATTCTTCTGCTTAGGCTCACTGATTGCCACCACGCATTTAGACTGGTGGTTTAACCTGCCGCATCTGGCACCTATTTCACTGGTCACCAGCTTAGGTGTGATGCCGGCGTTATTGCTGAACTTTGTGCTGTTTGCCCTGATTGCCTTGGTTACCGTATGGTATGAAAAGAAACGTCATGGCAGTCTGGAGGTTGAACCGGCTGCACAGTATCAGGGCTGGAAACGCTTCTTACGTGGCCCGTGGCCGTTGGTGTGGGGCGGTATCATCCTGACCCTGCTGAACTTCGCTACTCTTGCGTTGGCTGGACGTCCTTGGGGCGTAACCTCTGCGCTGGCCGTCTGGGCCGCCAAATCGGCCAGTTTTGTGGGTGTTGATGTAGCCTCCTGGAGCTACTGGCAGCAACCAGCCAATGCCAAAGCACTGACAGAGTCGTTATGGTTTGATATTACCTCAATGATGAACTTCGGGATTATGCTCGGCGCCCTGCTGGCAGCCAGTCTGGCCGGCAAATTCGCACCGAACTTTAATATTCCAAAACGCTCGCTGATGGCAGCGATTGTTGGCGGTTTGCTGTTAGGTTATGGCGCACGCCTGGCTTATGGCTGTAATATTGGCGCCTATTTCAGTGGTATTGCCTCTGGCAGTTTACATGGCTGGCTGTGGCTGGTATTTGCCTTTATTGGCAATGGCATTGGGGTCAAACTGCGTCCATTCTTCTTCCCGGAAGAACGCCCACAACCGGAAAAGCTGACCGGCTGTTAATTCCTGACTCGCTGTTAAAAAAGCCCCAAAAGTTGGGGCTTTTTGCATCTCTGGGTTAAGATAGCCGCATACAATAAGAAATCAGGCGGGCTATGAGTTATTCACATCATCATGAAAAACATTATATTTTAAGAACGGGCTGGTTACGTGCTGCGGTGTTGGGGGCCAATGATGGGATTATCTCAGTGACCAGTCTGGTGATCGGGATGGCGGCCAGTGGTGCTTCCAGCCAGACCCTGCTGATTACCTGTATTGCCGGCCTGATTTCAGGCGCTAGTTCCATGGCTGCCGGCGAATATATTTCGGTCAAATCCCAGGAAGATATCGAGCAGGCTGATCTGCACATGGAATCCAGAGAACTGCGTAAAAACCCCGATCTGGAACTAAAAGAACTGACCCATATTTATACCTTGCGCGGCCTGACGCCTGAGCTAGCGCATGAAGTGGCGGTACAGCTGACCGCCAAAGATGCCCTAGCCGCCCACGCCCGCGATGAAATCGGCATTCATGAAAATACTGCCGCCAATGCGGTACAGGCGGCGGCATCCTCGGCGATTGCATTTTCTTTAGGGGCGCTGTTGCCTTTACTGACCATTGTCTTTAGTCCGGTGGAATATCTGGACCGAAGCATTGTGATTGTAGGTGTCTTATCGCTGGCCTTACTCGGTGCCCTGTCCAGCTATTTTGCCGGCACCTCCATGCTTAGAGGCAGCTTGCGGGTCACGGTCTGGGGCGTGGTGGCCATGCTATTCGCACACTGGATTGGCTCGTTGTTCCATGTCACACCTTTATAAAAAAACCGCCCAGCAAATCGGGCGGTTTTTTTACCTTAGGGCTGTGTTTACTGTAAAGCCGCTTTCAGGTTACAGCCATAATTCATGGTTTGCTGCACCTGACGATAGCTGGTATAGCGGTTTAAAATAAAATCATAAAAATTGTCGGCATTGGCAAAATTCTGCTTTAAATTTTCCTGTTGAGCCTGGGGCAGCTGGATCTGATCAAGCAGTTCCAGATTATAATGTCCGAGACGATACATCTCGGCAAAATAGCCATTCATCATATCGCAATAGCCGGCTTTGGTCGGCTTTAAGGCGGTACTGCTGACCAGATGCTGGTTCAAGGTCATCAGATTATCGGCATCTAAAGGAAACTGCTGGGCAAAGGCAATACTTTCCAGCTGCTTAAACTGCTGAAAATCGGCTTCCAGTTGACGGTTTAAGGCACTAAAGCGCTGCTGTAGCTGCTCTGCACTGGCCACCTGGTACTGTTCAGGCTGGACCTGTACCTGCTCTGCCTCATGTGGTCCACATGCTGTCAAACCTGTTATTGTGAGCAAAACAGCCCCTACATACCCCTTCATGCTTTTACCTTTTCCACGATACAACCCGGGCATTATACTGATGAAACCGGCCGGGATGAAAGTTAGAGCGACTTTTCATTCATATAGCGCCAGTAACGTTTCGGTACATACTGAATATGCAGCTTCATGTTCTGCCGTGCCTGAATATTGACGCTGTGAAAATAATCTTTCCACAGCTGGTCATATAAAAATTCTTCAGCATCCAGCTCGATACTAAAGGCCTGACTGTGGCCACTGTCCAGCTGGAGATCCAGCTGCCGGGCATTCATCTGAACCTGATGCACATCATCCAGATCATAATAAATGCCGTAATCACGCTGTTCGTCATAAATCAGCCAGCGCTGATCTTGGTAACGCGCCTTAAAATGCCGCTCGATCAGCGGTAATACATTAAAATCTGGCCGCACCAGACTTAAGAACAGACCATCCTGACATTTTTTAAAGCGTACAAAAGCTTCCATGCGATGTTTTTCCCGGCCCACCTGCTTGGCCCACTGTGCCATGCCCAACACCGCCGGATGGCCATAATTACCATCCACCGCATGGCCGTGTTGAAAAACATAAATGCAAAAATCAAACAGATGCTGAAAGGCCTGTTCCTGCTCCGACAAAAAGCACAGATAAAACTGACGCAAGCTGCCGGGCTGGATTTTCTGTTTCAAGCCCTGCCAGACCCGCTGTCCCTGCTCATCCTGTGAAGACACGACAATAAACTCATCAAACAGGCCATGCTGGGACTGCGGATTGGCGGTAATGTGTACATCAAACTCTTGAAAGCGAAATGCCCGAAACACACAGCAAAGCAAGCCGGTGAGCGTGCCATCAAAGCAGTAGGTGGCCATTAAAAAGCAAAGCCCAGTTGTGGCGAGAGCTGCTGCTGATATTTGGATTGCCCCGACTGTAAAATCTGCTGGCGAATCTGCTGCGCTGGCGGCTCTTTTTTAAATTTCGGGCTGTCGGCACAGCGAATAAAATGCTGGGCACGGTTATAGGCCACGCCCATGCGTTTTAGCTGATCTATATGAATGTGCCCAAACCGGCGCGCCTGCACAATTTTCTGCGCCGAACGCACGCCTATACCCGGCACCCGTAAAATCAACTGGTAGTCGGCACGGTTGATATCTACCGGAAAAGCCTCTGGATGACGCAGTGCCCAGCCCAATTTCGGGTCGACATCCAGGTCTAAATTGGGATGTTGATCATCCACCAGTTCATGCGCAGCAAAACCATAAAAACGCATTAACCAGTCACTTTGATAGAGCCGGTTTTCACGCAGCAACGGCGGCGCTGAACCGACAGCGGGCAAGGCCTTTTCCTGTGTATTAATTGGAATATAACCAGAAAAATAAACCCGTTTTAGCTTGAATTCTTTGTAGTGCCGATCGGCCATCATAATAATGTCTTGGTCGGTTTCATTATGTGCACCCACTACCATCTGCGTGGTTTGTCCGGCCGGAACAAACTTCGGTACCGATTTGATGATTTTCGATTCATCTTTCAGTTGAATCAGGCGATCGCGGACAATACCCAAATCCTTCTGCACTTCGGCATGACTTTTTTCCGGGGCAAACTGCTGTAGTCCGGCTTCGGTCGGCATTTCCAGATTAATACTCATCCGGTCAACATATAAACCAGCTTCGGTAATAATTTCCTGAGATGCGCCGGGAATGGTTTTTAAATGAATATACCCGTTAAAGTTTTCTTCCAGCCGCAGCTTTTTCACCACCTGTAACATTCGTTCCATGGTGTAATCGGCCGATTTAAAAATACCGGAACTTAAAAACAGCCCTTCAATATAATTGCGCCGGTAAAAATTTATGGTCAGATCGACCACTTCCTGTACGGTAAAGGCTGCGCGTTTCACATCATTGGAACGCCGCGACACGCAATAGGCACAGTCATAAATGCAAACATTGGAGAACAGGATTTTAAGCAGCGAAACACAGCGCCCATCTTCGGTATAGCTGTGACAGATGCCATTACCGGTATTGCCCAGCCCTTGGTCTTTATTTTTGCGCCGACTGCCACTCGATGAGCAGGACACATCATATTTGGCAGCATCGGCTAAAATTTGCAGTTTTTCACGGATACGTTCAGACATGTGTTTCAGCAGAAATCAGGAGATAAGCTGATTATAAAAAAGCGAAAATGTTGCGCCTAGCAAGCCGATGCGTTAGCACGACCCAGCTTGTCGCAACGAATGTAACTACTGTGTAAAAACCGGCAGATTATTTAAAAAATAAATAATGATTATGATTTGCTAATTTTGTTCAGCTTGGGCAAAGTGTAGGAAGAATAAGGAGAAATCGCATGTCTATATTGGAACAGCTCGGCATTAAACATCCTATTTTTTTAGCGCCGATGGCCGGTGTTTCGACACCTGAACTGGCTGCCGAAGTTTCCAACCAGGGCGGCTTGGGTTCACTGGGTTTAGGGGCCAGTTCAGTGGCGTCTGCCCGAGAACAGATTTTAACAACCCAGGACCTGACCGACTGCCCTTTTCAGGTCAATTTCTTCTGTCATCAACCCGAGCCGCTGGATGAAGCTGCTGCTCAGGCTTGGCTGGATTATTTAAGTCCGCATTTTGTCCATTATGGTGTAGCGCTGCCGACCCAGCTCAAAAATCTGTATCCTAGTTTTTTAAGCAATGATGATTATCTGAATCTGGTGCTGGAAACCCGTCCTCAGGCGGTGAGTTTTCATTTTGGTATTCCGCACGCGCATCAGATTCAGGCGCTAAAACAGGCCGGGATTATCACCATGGTCTCTGCCACCAATCTGGCCGAAGCACAAGCCATTGAAGCGGCGGGTATTGATATTATTATTGCCCAAGGCGTAGAGGCTGGCGGTCATCGTGGCCTGTTTAATGCCGCTATTGATGGCGGTATCCGCACGGTAGATTTAGTGACTTTACTGACCCAGCACTGTCAGATTCCGGTGGTTGCGGCTGGTGGAATTATGAATGGTCAACATGCACAACGTGTCATGAACCTTGGCGCAGTCGCGGTACAGCTCGGGACCGCCTTTGTGCAATGTAAATCTTCCAATGCCAATGAGGCGTATCGCAAGGCTTTATTTAGCCAGAGCTGTACCCAAATTACCGATTCAATTTCCGGCCGTCCGGCACGTGGCCTGGTCAATCAGTGGCACCGTCTGGTGGATACGCCAAACCGTCCGCCGGTACCGACCTATCCCTATACCTATGATATTGGCAAGCAGTTACATGCCGCAGCCAGCCAGCAAGGCGAACAGGGATTTGGCGCATTCTGGGCCGGTGCCAACGTGGGCCTGATTCGTGACATGGAAGCCGGTGATTTAATTAATCAACTGGTGCTGGAAATGACCAGTCACTAAGCGAGAACAATAAAAAACATCTCCGCGGAGATGTTTTTTATTGGCCTGATAGTGTCTTGAATGCTTTAACGGGTGACACGTTGCCAGGCATCTTTGGCTGCAAATTTTGCTTCTTCCCAGTTCAGACGGGAATCGCCTTTCATCTGTTCCCATTTGGTGCGCAGTTCTGGCTCGGCCCGGTCAAAATCGACATTTTGTTCATATAAAGGCCGGTTTTCATAGCCCAGACGATAGGCGCCGCGATAATCACGATCATAGTCGACATCGGCATAGACACTGCGGGTTTCATTATAATATGGACGGTTCTGGTACTGATCACGCCAGTACACATCTTCTGCAGTCGGATCAATCGCATCGGCAATTTCATTACCGGCCAATCCACCGACCACACCACCGGCAATACCGCCCACTACGGCACCGACCGGTCCAGCTGCAGCACCCACGGCCGCACCGGTTGCCGCGCCCCCTAATACACCGACACTGGTGCCAACAGGATGATCGCCTGCTTCATTCATATCCGGGACACGATTGGTGTCCAAATCTGGACGTGCATTGACATCGGTCGGGTCGACATTTAAACCCTGGCTTCGTTCTTGTGGTAATTCTGTTGAGGTCTTATGGCTAAATTCAGTCACAGGACGATTAGTATTGGTCATGTTGAAACTCCCTGGATCATTGTTATTAACAAGACTGGAATATCATCTTGCCAAGTGAAGACTTATCTAGCATAGAGCAAGCCAAGCCCTGCAATGTCCAAGTCCTGTCCGTGTTCAGTGAGCGTATGTTGCCCTGTGTTCAGGTCTGTAGAGATTGTAAACGGATAAAATCGGGGATAAAAAATGGCGCTCTGAAGCGCCATAATTATGATAGATATTTAATCATTTGGTTTCTAACAGATTCACCTGCTCAACCTGCACATCACTCATGATGTTGCCATGCTCTAACAGCTGATTAAAATAGTTTTCCACCACCTGGTACTGCTCGGCCGTACTTTCCACACGGTACATATTCTGGCGGAATTCATTGCTAGAACGCAGTCCTTTGGTGTACCAGGCAATATGTTTACGTGAAATACGACAGCCTGAATATTCTCCATAAAAGCTATAAAGTTCAGATAAATGCCCAAGCAATACCTGTTTGACTTCTTCAATACTCGGTGCGGCCAAATGCTCACCGGTCGTCAGGTAATGGGCAATTTCACGGAAAATCCAGGGACGGCCTTGTGCCGCACGGCCAATCATAATCGCATCTGCACCGGTATAATCCAGCACCATTTTAGCTTTTTCCGGACTGTCGATGTCGCCATTGGCAATGAGGGGAATATTCAGCTCGGCCTTAACCTGCTTGATTAACTCATAACGCGCCGTGTTCAGGTACATATCTTCGCGGGTACGACCATGCAGGGCCAGCGCTGCAATACCGGCCTGCTCCGCACGCTTGGCCACACGCAGAATATTTTCCTGACCGTTTAAAAAACCGAGTCGGGTTTTTAAGGTCACCGGCACATCGACTGCTTCTACGACTGCATCTAAAATCCGGGCGACCAGATCTTCATCTTGCAACAACGCCGAACCAGCCAGCTTGTTACATACTTTTTTGGCAGGACAGCCCATATTGATATCAACAATCTGTGCGCCATTGGCCACCTGATAACGCGCGGCTTCGGCCAGATCAGCCGGATCGGAGCCGGCAATTTGTGCAGAAATCGGGGCGATTTCGCCATCAAAATTGGCCCGATACAGACTTTTTTTGCTCATGCGCAAAGTCTTGTCCGAGGTCATCATTTCACTGACTGCATGGCCTGCGCCAAAATATTTGCACAGCGTTCTGAACGGCCGATCAGTGACGCCTGCCATTGGTGCCACCCACAGCTTTCGTTCAATAGGACGATCAAACAGCTCTTGAATGACAGGATGTGAACTCAATGTAGGAACCTCGGGAAACAGAAAATGCGCAGCGAATCTTTCAGATGGGAGAAAATTGGATACGGCGCTGAAAACCGGGCTAGTTTAAAGCCTTCTGACTAAAATTTCTATGCATCTGTACCGGCCGCAGCACATCTGTTTTTAGCAGATGCTAAAAAACAAAAGCCCATCAGAAGATGAGCTTTTTGCAGCGAAACCGGCAATTAGATTGCAGTAATACCGCTGGCCTGGTCGCCTTTTTTACCCGCTACGATGGTAAATTCAACGCGCTGGCCTTCATGTAAAGTTTTGAAGCCCTGGTTGGTAATTTCGCTGTAATGAGCAAAAACGTCCTGACCTGAATCTGCCTGAATAAAACCAAAACCTTTAGTTTCATTAAACCATTTCACAGTACCAGTAACTGTATTTGACATAAGATAATCCTGTATTAAAAAACTTTTAAATTGGTCATAGATAAACCAATAATTAACTGGAAAATGACTTTGAAACTAAAAATCTGATACTACGAAGGATATTAAAAAACGACGGAGGGAAAAGATTTGCTGAAACAATAGTAATTCTTCTAGTTAACGACCACTATACAGACTTCTGCTCTGAATGCAATAAAAATAAATTAATTCAATTTATATAACTGATTTAAAGCAATATAAAAACTTTTACCATCCAGGTTAAATTCTACCTGCTGGCCGGACTGAAGCTCAATCATTTTACCGACTTCCACCCAGATAAAACCCTGGCTCGAGCGCTGCTTCTTTTTCAGCGGCATTACTTTTACAAAAATTTCCTGACCATTGACTGCAGTGGCCAACTGCCAATTTTCTACATTATTCAACATAACTGACTCATTATATGAGCTTAGGTGATCATTTAAGAAAGCTGTTCCATTTTATTAAAATTTCATCTTTCAAAAATCGGATAAAAACACAATCAAATTTGATTATTTTAAACTTTTCACTGTCCCAATTCTCACAATTATGGACAAATATTCAATCACTATAAGCATTAAAAGTTGGATGCGGGAGCCGGATTTGAACCAACGACCTTCGGGTTATGAGCCCGACGAGCTACCAGACTGCTCCACCCCGCAAAGGAGAGTTAGCTTTATACGCCCTATATTTGCCAAACACAAGGTTTATTTAAAATATACACTAAAATAACCACGGTTCTACGCTAAAATAATTCCCTTTATTTTGAGTAGAAAATTTTGGAATTATTAAAAAACAACAGATAATAGATTTCTTTCATAAGACATTTTTTACTCAGTTCCAAATTATAGATTCCAGCAATTAAATTGAATCTTAAGCCTAGTCTTTTTCCACGGTTACGATATCGCTCAGCAAGAATTTTGAAGGTTTTCAAACTGCCAAATACATGCTCAATTCCAATTCTTCTTTTATTGATTTCCTGATTATAGATTTTTAGTTCGGAATCCAGTTTACAGCGCTTCTTTGCTTTTAATGGCAACAAGCTATTTGGATACACTGTATAAATTCCCTGATAACCCTTATCCGCAAGGATAAATGCACCTGCAGGAATCTGATTCAAGTTACGTTTGAAGAGTTCAAAATCATGTACGGCACCACGACTCGTACATAAACTCAGGATTTTTTGAGTTTGATAATGAATGATGGCCTGTACTTTGAAGCTGTGGGTCTTTTTCTTGCCGCTATAGCTTTTCTTCTGTTTTTTTAGGCCTTTGGATTGGAATTTCTGTGGCATCCACGATCACAACATTCCAATCAATGCCTTCGCCCTCGGGTAAATCTTTGGATAAATTAAAGAGATTGGACCGAATCAGGCAGTCTTCAACATGACGGACAATTCTTGAGGCTGTGGGCTCTGACACGCCATAACTTGTTGCGACATGGAACAATGTTCGGTATTCACGCCAATAGCTTAGACAGAGCAGAACCTGGTCTTCCAGGCTTAACTTGGGCGGTCTGCCTTTGGCAGGGACATGTTTCTTCAATTGCTCAACCATTAAATCAAAGGTTGACCATGAGATGCCCGTGTATCGCTTGAACTGAGGATCAGAAAGCTTGTTTGAATCGATGTATTTCATCCGCAGATTATGCATGAATGCCAAGAAATCTGGAGTGCAAATATCAACCAAAAAGAAGATCGTTTTTTGATTTATGAAAGAGATCTAATATTTTAAAAAAAATTCAGATGATTTTATCCAGCATCACCCTTATTTATTTAAATTTTTTCCTTAAAATAACAGAAGATCATCAAATTAAAATCAGCGCTTTATTTTGAAATAGAACTCAGTATCTAACCCTACAATATCCGCTTTTTGAGCCACTCAATTCTCTGGCATCTTGCAGATAAAAATTGACAGTGCAACGTAGGCCGTATACATATATATTCACACCTGTATAGCCGAATTTCTGTATACTTCATCTGCCCTGTAGGCTGACCCGTCTGGACCGAGTTTTCCTGTTTATGAAACACACCTTCCTGTCATCTGTAATCAAACCTTTAAGCCTGATTGCGTTATCTTTAAGTTTAGCTGCCTGTGGCGACAGCGCCTGGTGGAATAAAGGCGATGAGCCAAGTCTAGATGCAGATCAGATCAAGCGACTGATTCCTTCCCGCGTGAAAGATCGTGATTCATGGGCCAAAGATATTTACGATATTAGTGAACAATTGGGTATTCCGCAGACCAAGGAAAATATGTGTACCATTGTCGCCGTGGTCGATCAGGAATCCAACTTTGTTGCCGATCCACAGGTTTATGGTTTAGGTGAAAAAGCAGTTAAAGAAGTCCAGGAACGCTTAGACGAGAAGTTTAAAGATAAACTCGGTGAAGCCATTGGAGGCACCATTGCCGGCTATTTTCAGGATGTACTGAAAAACCATCCAAGCCCGGAAGATAACTATTTAAGCCAGATGCGCCGGGTCAAAACCGAACGGGAACTGGATGAACTTTATCGTGAAATTTTTGACTATATGGCCAAGCATTATCATGTGTCGGCCCTGACCGGCGCCGCCAAGCTGTTTGGTCAAAATATCGGAGAAAAGCTGAATCCGATTACCACCTTAGGTTCGATGCAGGTGCATATCAGTTATGCCAAGGAACATAAACGCCAAGGCGGCAATATTGCAGAATTACGTACCGATTTATACAGCCAATATGGTGGCCTGTATTATGGTATTCACCGTCTGATGATGTATCCGGCTGATTATGATAAACCGCTATATCGCTTTGCCGATTATAATTCGGGTATGTATTCCAGCCGTAATGCCGCTTTTCAGAGCATGCTCAATGATTTAACCGAAGCCGAATTATCTCTAGATGGTGATTTACTGCTCTATAGCAAAGATGGCGGTGTTCGCAGTGCCAAGAGTCAATCTGAACGCGAGCTGATTAGTGTTTTTGCCAAACATAATATTGTGCTCACCCCACGCCAGATCCGCTCCGATCTGAAAAAAGAAAAAGAGCAGGATTTTGAAGATACCGCTTCGTATCGCGCCTTATTAAAACTGTATCAGGAACAAACTGGCAAAGCACCATTTTATGCGATGATGCCAGAGGTGGTAATTTCCGGGCCAAAACTCAGCCGTGATTATAATACCAACTGGTTTGCCACCCGTGTCGATGGGCGATATCAAACATGCATGCGCAAAATCAAGAACCTAAAACTCTAGCCTTATTTGATTTCGATGGCACCCTGTATCCACATGATAGTTTTAGCGGGTTCATTTTTTATGCCTTGAGAAAACGGCATATTGTAAAACGTGGGCTGCAAATTTTGCCATGGATTCAGGCGTATTATTTAAATCTCTATCCTGCCCATCGCATGCGCCCAAAACTCTATGCCAGCATGTTTAAAGAGAGTAATGCAGAGGAAATTCTGCAATTGGCTCAGGAATATGCTGCAACATTGATAACTAAACTTGATCCTGCTTTATTCAATCAACTCAAACAACATCAACAACTTGACCATAATGTCGTCCTTGTTTCTGCATCTGTAGATTTATACTTAAAACCGGTCTGTCGCTATTTAAATATTGATTTAATTTGTAGCGAGGTTGAAGTCAAAGCTGGGAAAATAACAGGGTTTTATCAAACTCCGGACTGTAGCAATGAGCAAAAGAAAAACAGAGTTTTAGAGAAATATAATCTGGATAATTATGCTGAAATTTATGCTTATGGGAATAGTGAGGAAGATGAGGAAATGCTGAGATTAGCAACTTATTCCTATATGGTCGGAACGGATCAACAATTACCTGAAATTATTGATTGTAGAAAATTGGCTTAGATTAAAGTCACACAAAAAATATGGGGGAAAAGTAACTCGATTAGCTGAAAGAACACCTCTAAGAGCCTGTAAATAATTTTGTGTAATTGCTTTTCATAAATTTAAAGGCGATTGCTTAAGCGGTCACCGAATTCAATAATAAAGCGGCTCATGGCTAAACGCCAGTCGCGAATAGGCATATTCCACTT
>NZ_VOXS01000029.1:0-11279 GCF_013420655.1 Acinetobacter sp. Q186-3
TTAAGTTCTTTATCCGACATAGACACCAACATATCAAACCGTCCGCTAAGGAAATTGCAAAAATGCATATTCTAAAAGCGGACATTTTTACTTTGGAGAAACCGGACATTTCTATTTTGGGCTTACAAAAGAATTTCGTATAACGTGTATTATGTTAATTTAAGGAAATCTTAAAGTTAATTAACTTATTTCCTTTATTTCCTTTATTTCCTCATTGAGTATTTTCAATACTGTTAAACATATATCTAAACGCTGCCTATCTGAAAGATTAGGTACATCACTCGGGTATATCCGAACATTTATTCCATTCCAAATAAACCAATCATTTCCATTTTTGCATGGCTCTACATTTAGAAATTTATCATTACCTGCATAACCTGTAGATGCATTAAATTGTCGTGACTCCATCAAGACTCGCACAATAGGGTATTTTTTATTAGATTTATTTTCCCAATTTCTTTTTAGTAGCCTATTTACCGTATTTGGCCACCTTATATGAAAACCATTATCACTAAAATATTCTCTAGGTATTAACCAGAATCTGCTATTACGTTTAATTAGGGCATATTTACGGGAATCATATTTTGGCAATCGTGCTTGTTCCTCTAGAGTGTACCTATCAAATTCTTGAGCCAATCGAAGCCGTTGTCTTTCCATTTTGCTACTAATTTTTGCATTTTGTTCTTGCTCTGATAGAGGAATGCATTTAAGTACAAACCATGCCATAAATATTATGAGCAATAAAACTCCGATAAAGCCTTTAGAAGAGTAAGTTTTTATTTTCATTGTTTCAAATAGGGTTAATGATTTAACTACCTAAATTAATCTATAGTTCGATCAATTGCTTGTATTGAATTATGCTTATTTAAGATAGTGGCGATTATACGAAATTAGAACAATAAACGTCTGTGAAATCAAAGTGTTTTTTAAATCGATGCTAAACTAAAATAGCATGAATCATCATGCTATTTTGTATTTATAAGAGCCTTCCATGCTGTACCTCATCCCCAAAAAAATCCAGCTCACAGCTTCCCAAGCCAAATGGCAACTATCTTCATCTGAATCGGTTTTAGTTCTCGTTGGCTTACAAAACTTGCGTATGCTCGAAGGCATTCAAGATAGTCCATTAATGCAAAACCTGATTCAAATTAGCAACAAAGCCAAAGCCCTCGATATTCCTATTGTCGATCTCTATGGCGATGATGTCCTGCAAGGCATGCAGCAGTTGGGTGAATACGCTTCAACCCATCCACAACTGATTTTTGCCGGGCAGATCACTCCGATGCTAAAACAGATTTTACCGCATCTGTATAGCGTGACCGAACAGCTCTGTGTGGTGGATGATGCGATTCTACTGGCCAATCAGGAACAGCATATCCAGTGGATTGAAAATATCTCCCAGCAGGGGCTGCATCATCTGACTAGCTATAGCCTGAACCGGCTTTGGAGTCTCAGTGCGCCCTTGGCATATATCCTGTCCCGCAAAGGCATTTTACTGGCCATAGCCGAACAGCTGGATATGGATGCGCTGGACATCGACCCGCATGAAGACCTGCGTCACTATGGTCTGGATTCGGTGAGTATGGTCAGTCTGGTCGGTTTATGGCGTGCCAATGGTGCCAATATTCGCTATGAAGATCTGCAGTCCAAACCCACACTTCACGGATTGCTGCAGATTTTAACGGACTAAATTTGCCATTTTCAGAAAATTGACATTTTTATTCAGCAAAATCGGAAAAAACGTCTGCAATTTGCGCAAATTGCATTGTAATTGTGGTGCAAGGTTTTTATCATTGCCGCCTTATTTTCGCGATCAGCCTGGAAGTGTACTTTGAGTAATTTTCTAACCGAACACCTGATTTATCGAGATGAAGATTTTATGCTCATCCATAAACCGGCCGGCTTACTCACAGTGCCAGGAAAAACAGCAGATTTACAAGACTGCCTGATCAGCCGTTTGGTCGCCATTGAGCCTAAAACCCTGTTAATTCATCGTCTGGATCGTGACACCTCAGGTATTTTGGTGTTTGGTCTTAGCCGCTTGGGGCAAAACAAGATTTCACGCCAGTTTCAGGAACGCCAGACCGATAAGCATTATCAGGCAGTGGTGGCCGGGCATCTATACGGCAAAGGCACCATTGATGTGCCGGTGGTCTATGATCCAACCCGTCCGCCGTTGCATATGGCCGATCCTTCTCATTCGAAACCGGCGCTTACCCACTGGCAGGCGCTGGAACAGTTTGAAATAAATGGACAGGCGGTTACGCGGGTCAAACTTATTCCAATTACCGGCCGTTCGCATCAGCTGCGGGTGCATATGCAATATCTGGGTCATCCAATTATTGGCGATACCTTATATGCCACGCCAGAGCAGCAACAGCTGTCTCCACGCCTGTGTTTGCATGCGGCGTATTTAAGTTTTCAACATCCTCAAACGGGAGAAACACTGGAGTTTAATTGCCCGGTGCCGTTTTAAGGGAAACATATCCTCATGAATTTAAGCTCACTTTTTGGTGGGCTTTATGTCAAAATATATTGCTTTACGATGTCAAATTTTGCTCAAATGGCAAGCAGTCCTTGAGTGATAACGCGACAGTCCTAACTTCTAGAAAAAGGTGGAAAAATTGCAGCAGTTTGCTATTGGTCAACGTTGGTTGTCAGATACAGAAACAGAACTGGGCTTAGGCGTTCTTATTGATGTAGATGAACGTTCAATCAGCATTTTATTCCCCAAGAGTGACGAAACCCGTGTCTATGCACGTAACAATGCACCTTTGTCCCGTATCGTGTTTAATGCGGGCGATGAAGTACAGGACCAGGAAGGCCTGAAATGGACGGTTCAGAGTCTGGAAGATCGCGGTGGCGTGGTGCGTTATAACGTGGTACGTCAGCTGGAAGATGGTTCAGAAGAACAGAAATCGCTGAATGAAACCCGAATTGGCGCGCAAATCCAGCTGTCTAAACCCTTAGACCGTTTACTGGCCAGCCAGATTGACTATAAAGAATGGTACGACCTGCGTATTGAAGCGCTGTTGATGCAGGCCAATATGCACAGCAGTCCGCTGCGTGGCCTGATTGGTTCACGCGTTGGCCTGATTCCGCATCAACTCTATATTGCCCACGAAGTCGGTAAGCGTTTTGCACCGCGTGTATTACTGGCCGATGAAGTGGGTTTGGGTAAAACCATTGAAGCCGGTCTGATTATCCATCAGCAGCTCAAAACCGGCCGTTCTGAACGTATTTTAATTTTGGTGCCAGATTCACTGCAATATCAGTGGATGATTGAAATGCGCCGCCGTTTCAACCTGCAGTTCTCTTTATTTGATCTGACCCGTACAGCGTCAATTAAAGAACACGACCCGGATTTAAACCCGTTTCTGACCGAGCAATGCATTATTGCTTCCATTGACCTGATGATTGACCACGAAGATCTGCGTGAGCAGGCACTTGAAGCAGGTTTTGATTTACTCGTGGTCGATGAAGCGCATCACCTGATGTGGTCAGAAGAAGAAGGCGGCAATGACCGTTATGATCTGGTCGAAGAATTCGCTGAACAAACGGCGGGTGTGCTGCTCTTAACTGCAACCCCGGAACAGTTGGGTGTTGAAAGTCACTTTGCCCGTTTACGCCTGCTCGATCCGCAGCGTTTTAGTTCGTTGGACCGTTTCCTGGATGAAGAAGCGCAGTATCAGCAAACAGCCAAAATTGCTGAAGTGCTGATGTCCGACATGCCACTGGAAGAAGGTCATCTGGCTGCTTTGGAAGGCTTGCTCGGTCATCGTATTGAAGACCATCCGGAACAGCGTTTCCGCGCCATTCATGAACTGTTAGACCGTCATGGTACCGGCCGTATTTTATTCCGTAACACCCGTGAAGCGATTCAGGGCTTCCCGGGCCGTGACTGTCAGCCAGCACCACTGCCAGCCCCAGACCACTGGGCCAAAGAGGGCAAGTTGCGTGAACAGATGTGGCCAGAAGAAGGCCAGCTTGATGGTGCGTGGATGGAAACCGATCCGCGTGTAATGTGGCTGATGGAAAAGCTGCGCAGCGATTTAAAACACAAAAAAGTGCTACTGATTGCACGTAGTGGTCCGGTGGTGGAAGCGCTAGAAAATGCACTGCGTTTACACGCCGGTATTCGTACTGCGATGTTCCATGAAGGTATGAGTCTGCTGGAACGTGACCAGGCGGCGGCGTATTTCGCAGAAGATTCCTATGGTGCGCAAATCCTGCTCTGTTCGGAAATTGGTTCAGAAGGGCGTAACTTCCAGTTTGCATCGGATTTAATTTTATTTGATTTACCGGCGAACCCGGACGTACTGGAACAGCGAATTGGCCGTCTAGACCGGATTGGTCAGGAAAACCGGATTCAAATTCATGTGCCGTATTTACTCGGTACGGCGCAAGAACGCATGTTCCGCTGGTATAACGAAGCGTTGAATATTTTCAGCAATATTTCCCCAACGGCGCAGACTTTGCAGGAAAACTTCATTGTTGAATTAAAAGACTGCTTACTGGCAGATCAAGGCCAGCAGTTTGAAGAATTGCTGGAAGCGGTTAGCGTACAGCGCGAAGCTTTGGAAGCTGAATTGCAGGAAGGCCGTGACCGCCTGCTGGAATACAACTCTTGCCGTCCGGTGGTGGCACAGGAAATTGTCCAGGCGCTGGAAGATTATGATGACAACACTACCTTGCCAATGTTCATGAAGCGCTTTATGGCTTCAACCAACATCGACTTTGATGAACAAAGCAATGGCACAGTCATCATCAAGCCAACAGACCAGATGCAGGTGCAAGGTCTGACTTTAGATGAAGAGGGCATGACTGCGACTTTCTATCGTGATCAGGCTCAAATCCGTGAAGATGCACAATATCTGACTTTGGAACATCCATTTACCGAAAGCGTGATGGAAATGATCAATACCCAAAGCTTTGGTAGTACCAATGTGGCGGTGTTAAAGTCAGCTGCATTACCGCAAGGTTCGGTGCTGCTGGAAGTGTGGTTCAAGGTTGATGTGATTGCACCGAAAGCATTGAACCTGCCATCAAGCTTGCCGCAGCAATTGATTCGTGTATTGCTGAGTGAAAAAGGTCAGGATCTGTCGCAAAAAATTGCCCCTGAAATCTTAAAACCATATTTACATCATTTAGATGGCAATAGCTGCCGTCAGGTGGTAAAAGCACGCCGCGAGGTGATTGAGCAGCGTTATGCACAGGCATTGGACATTGCCAAAACTGCCTTGCCGGGCTTAAAAGAGCAGGCCAAAGAGATGTATGGCGCGAAATGGCAATATGAAATTGACCGTCTAACGTATCTGAAGCAATTTAACCCAAGCATCCGTGAAGATGAAATCAGCCGTTTGCAGAAATTGCAAAAGGAAGGTTTAAGCCTGCTTGACGGTATTGCGGTTACCCCGGAAGCAATTCAGGTGATGGTGGTGGTTAAACCATAACAGTCGTAATTTTTAGAAAAGCACCTTCTGAACTGCACCCCGAAAGTTGGACACTTTTAGTCTAATTTGAAGGGTGCTTTTTTAATACTGATTTGCCGGACATGAACAGCCCGGCGATCAGTGCACTAGAGTCCGGTAAAATGTTCATGCTAAGATGAGCCAAATTTTTAAAAGATATAACAACGATGGGTAAAGCATTAGTCACTTTAGGCTCTAAAACTTCACATGGCGGTGTGGTTGCTGAATGTGAAAGTTCATTTGTTATTAATGGCATTGCCGTGCATTTAAATGGCATGAAGCATTATTGTCCAAAATGTAAAACCACTGTAGCTGCCATTGCGGCTGATCCAACCACCCAGGTCAAAGGGCGTGGCGTGGTGATTGTTGGTGATAAAACCACCTGCGGTGCAACTTTCTTGCCTAGCCAGAATCTGGTGGTGTCGGCCAAATAAATATATTGGTCAGGCGTAGAGTGTTGAACCAGCCTGGCTGATCTTGAGAATCGCAGCAAAAAATTAAAATTACCTCCTGCAAAATGGATCATCTGCTTCAAATACCTTTATGACCAAAACTGTTGTTTATTTTGCCCATGCCAATGGCATCGCCAGTCCTTGCTATCAGACCTTTTTTGATTATTTTGATGCCGATATTGAGCTGAAATATATTCCGGTCATTGGCCTGAATCCGGACTATCCGGTTGAGCCAAAATGGGAAAAACTGGTGGCGCAGGTCATTGCCGATATCGAGTTACAAACACCAAAACAGGCGGTGGTCGGTTTGGGGCATTCTTTTGGCGCGCTGGTGTTGCTGATGGCATCTTATCAACGGCCAGATTTATTTAGCCAGCTGATTTTAATGGACCCGCCTTTTGTGATTGGTAAAACAGCGCCGATATTCGAGTTATTGCAAAAGCTGGGTTCAAAACAGATTGACCGTTTAACCCCGGCCGGGCTGAGTCTGAAACGTAAAGACGCCTGGTCTAGCCGTGAGCAGGCTTATCAGCAGTTACGTGGCAATGCCTTGTTTAAACAGTTTGATGAGCGCTGTTTTCAGGATTTTATCCGGCATGGTCTTAGAGAAGATGAGGCCGGCATCAGCTTACAGATTCCAAAACAGGTCGAGGCAGATATTTTTAGAACTGTACCAAGCTGGTGGTGGCGTTGGCCGCGTAAAGCCCCAAATTTACCGGTGCATTTAATCACGGCAGAGCAGAGTGCTTTTTATAAGCAAGGTTTCCCGCAGGGACTAAAAAAGATATATGGCATTGAGTTTAGTGTTGTAGCGGGTGGGCATATGTTCCCGCTGGAATCTCCTGAGCAGAGCGCACGCGATGTGCAGCAGCGGATTCGATCAACACTTTAAATAAGCAGTTTAAAATCCAGTTAACGGATTTGTGCTTCATCTAAATGGCGTGCGCCTTCGAGCAGCATCCGGATCATGATCATGGTTTGCTCGGCAATGATTTTACGTTCATTGGCGGGCATATCAATCACTTTGGCACCCATATTAAACACCAGCTGGGTAATGGCTGAAGAAACAATCTCCGGATGGGACAGTTTGCTGTTATTCAAACGCTCCAGACGAATCAGGTCATCTTTCAGTTCCTGCTGGAAATAGTTCAGCTGACGTTCCACTGCCTGCTTATAAGACGTCGATCCGGTATAGCCTTCACGCAACAGCAGACTTAAATTACCTTCATCAGCATCTAGCTGTTCAATAAAGACTTCAACCGAGGTGCGGATAATGCTGTTCTGTTTGGATGCTTTTAAACGTGCCTGATTCAGAATCTGACGCAGCACATGGCCGGCCCGGTCAATCAGGGCAATGGCCAGCTCATCAATATCTTTAAAGTGACGATAAAAACTATTCGGTGCAATACCGGCTTCGCGCGCGACTTCACGCAGGCTTAAAGAGGCAATACTTTTTTGGGGTCCGATCAGATTCAGTGCAGCCTGAAACAGCTCTTCCTTGGTAATGGTCGCTTTCCTGCCGACCGTACGCACCGTCATGGGTTCACGGATGTTGGGAACATCTTGGGCAAGAACATCATTACTTATTTTCATGGCAGGCTGAGTCATAGGGTCCAGAGCTGAAAGGCTTTTCAGTAGTATAGCCGTTGTGTGTGAACTTGTGAAATGAATAGAAACAATACAATCGTATATACAAATATATATACATGTGTATAATAATTGAGAATTCATCGCGTGGTGTAGGCTATGCACGTTATCGAAAAGTCGAAATCTCCCCTAAAATCTCTTGCGAGTGCGATTGTTGATCCGTACTCGGCAAACTTCTGGTTACAAAAAATCAATCCGTTGTGGTCTGTGAATCAGGCATTGGGCAAGATTGTGCAAAAGCAGCAGACCGCGCAGGACACGGTCAGCCTGATGGTGCAGTTCAATCAGAAATTCCAGCTTGGACAGGCGGGCCAACATCACCCGGTCTTTGTCACCATTGAAGGAATTCGCTATGAGCGTACCTACAGCCTGACGCAACTGGATACTCAGCATGTGCTGTTAACCGTTAAAAAAGTCGATCAGGGTAAAGTCAGCAGCTGGTTGGTCAATCAGGCCAATGTGGGCGATATTCTGGAATTTGGCCAGCCTTATGGCGATATGTTGTTGCCTGAAGCGACACAGCCACTCATTTTGCTGGCTGCCGGTAGTGGTATTACCCCAATGTATAGCCTGGTCGATGCTTTGGCCAAATCGGGTCAATTAAAGCAGACCCCGGTTAAACTGATGTACTGGGTAAAAACCTTTGCCGATGTTGCTTTTAAAACCCAGTTTGAACAATGGGCGACACAATATCCACACTTTAGCTTTGACGTGTTTTATACCCAGGCAGGGGAAACACCGGCACAGCGTCTGAATGAAAGCCATCTGCAAACCTTTGAGCAGATTGAACAGAGCGCAGTCTATGCCTGTGGTCCATCGGGTTTTGCTGCACGGGTAGAAGAACTGTTTGCGCATGCACAACAATTAAAAACTGAAGCCTTTAGCATGAGCCCAATGCTCAATGAAGAAGCTGGTTTTGTGCAGGTGACCTTAACCCAATCGAATAAAACCGTGACCATTCCCAAAGGCCAATCTATTTTGACCAGCCTGGAGCAGCAGAATATTCAACCGAAGCATGGCTGCCGTATGGGAATTTGTAATAAATGTGCCTGCAACAAAGTCGAAGGCTCGACCAAAAATCTGGTGAATGGTGCGCAAAACACCGAACCGGGTAATTTGCTCAAGCTTTGCGTGAATTCGGCACAAACAGACTTAGTTATTGACTTATAAGCGGGTACACTCACTATGAATATGCCAGTCAAATTTGAATATTTTAAAAATCCTAAAAACCGCGAATTAACCCAATTAGAACTGGATGAATTGGCGCGTGAATTAGACGCCATCAAGCAGGAAGTGCTGGATGATTTAGGCGAAAAAGATGCCAAATACATCCGCCGTGTATACTCAACCATCCGTTATGCTTCTATTGCGGGTCGTGCCTGCCTGTTTGCTGGCTGGTTCCCGCCAGCCTGGATTTTGGGTACTGGTCTGCTCGGCTTTGCCAAAATCATGGAAAATATGGAACTTGGCCATAACGTCATGCACGGTCAATATGACTGGATGAACGATCCAAAATTCAACGGTCAGACCTATGAGTGGGATATTGTCGGTACCTCTGAAAACTGGCGTCAAACCCATAACTACAAACATCATACCTATACCAATATTAAAGGTATGGATGATGATATCGGCTATGGTCTGGTACGTCTGTTCCCAGAACAACGCTGGAAACCGGGTCATCTGCTACAACCGATTTACAGTATTCCATTCTGTTTACTGTTCCAGTGGGGTGTGGCGATTCAAAACCTGGAACTTGGTAAAGTGTGGATGGGCCGTAAAACCAAGGCTGAGCTGAAAGAAGAGTGGAAACCTTTACAGCGCAAAATCTCTAAACAGCTGTTTAAAGACTATGTGTTCTTCCCGCTGATTGCTGGTCCTGCTGCGTTACCAGTATTCACTGGCAACCTGGTGGCCAACGGGATTCGTAACATCTGGACCTTCAGTATTATTTTCTGTGGTCACTTCACCAAAGATGTTGAGGTATTCCCAAAATCGGTATTGAAAAATGAAAGCCGTGGTCACTGGTATATGCGCCAGATTCGCGGTTCTTCTAACCTGACCGGTTCAGAAGCGTTCCATATTCTGACTGGCCATTTAAGCCATCAGATTGAACACCATTTATATCCGGATGTGCCGGCACGCCGTTACCGTCAGATGGCGCCAAAAGTACAGGCAGTATGTGAAAAATATGGTTTGCACTACAACAATGCCAGCCTGTTTAAACAATATGGCAGTGTGATTAAACGTATTGTGAAGTATGCTTTCCCATTCAAGAAATAGTCTTTCTTGGGACTAAGAACCACTTCTTTTGAAGTGGTTTTTTTATTGGTAATGTTTGTATGTATAAGTGGATTTAATTCCATACCTTAGATTCTCAAGTATAGTTATACTTAATAAAAATTATAGTTTTAATAGGGTGGACTTGAAATTGGTTGTTTTTTTGTTAAATTTTGATAAGAAATATTTTTATTTAAACTCTTGTTTTGAGCACTTTTGCCAATTGTTAAGTTAAAAGAACAGTAAATTAATTTCAACACACTCCCTTAGAGTATTTTTAAGTGATATATCTCCCTTTTTTGGTAAATTTTATTGAAGTAAAACAACTTATTTTATATTTATAACAAATTGATTTTTATTTATTTATTCTATTTGAGATAAATTAAACTTTTATGAATTATTAAATATTAATGATAATTATTATTGTTATACAGGTTAGATTAACTACCAATTAAAAACAATGAGCATTTTTGCAAGCTTTGGATTTACGAAATTGTGGTATTTTTCATCAATTAAGTATAAGTAGTGAAGAGAGTAACAAAATGTATAGAAATAGAGATGGTAGCCGTCGATCTATGCAGGCGGGTTTCACTCTAATTGAATTAATGATAACTGTTGCGATTATTGCAATTCTGGCAGCAATTGCACTGCCGGCTTATGGGAAATATATCAAAAAAGCAAGAGCTAGTAATGCCGGTTCTGATTTGGCAACTTTAAGTTTGATGATGGAACAGGCTTACCAAAAAACATTAGCTTATCCAGCAGCTACGACAAATAATACGAGTACTACCCAAACCTATATTAGGACTAATACAGGTCTGAATTGGACACCTGCTGAGGCTAATAATTTTGAATATAAGATTACTTCTCCAGCTGCGATAGGAGATACGGCAGGAACAACTTATAAATTGACTGCAACAGGTGAAAATCAGAATAATGGTTGTGTATTAACGCTTACCAACACTAACGTGAGAACTATTTCAGGCGGTGTTGCTTGTGGTGGTTTGACATCATGGTAAAGGGCTCTAAAGGGGTAACCCTCATTGAATTAATGATTGTGATTGCCATTATTGGGATTTCAGCTGTTGCGCTGATTCCGCTTGGTGCCTCATGGGTTGCTAAAACCCAGGTTGAGAAAACCCAAAAATTGCTGGTTGAGGCTTATAATAAAGCCACCACAGAGGCAATAAAAAATCCAAATGGTAAACTGCAAACAGATACTAATCCAATGGTTGCAAAACTTACGGTAACGAATGGTAGTAGTGGTGCAGAAGGTGTCATTAACGTTAAAGCATCCGATGACAGTAGAGCCTGTAAATAATTTTGTGTAATTGCTTTTCATAAATTTAAAGGCGATTGCTTAAGCGGTCACCGAATTCAATAATAAAGCGGCTCATGGCTAAACGCCAGTCGCGAATAGGCATATTCCACT